>JASFIV010000001.1:0-117107 GCA_050122475.1 Desulfobacterales bacterium
TTTAACCACCATCCACAATAAGCTGGTCAATACCCACACCGAAGACCTCAAGCACTTGTGGAAGATATTCCATGCCGCCGGAGAAGATTGGACCGTACCCTCTGAAAACTGGGAAGGGGTCAGTTGGGGATATTTCACAGGTGATGATGAAGCGATGAAAATCATGGCTGAACGCATCTATGAGCAGATGCAGAAACTGGAGGTCAAAACCCTGCTGTGGCCTGAATGAGGCCATGCATATCTATCGACCCGGTCGGGTTTCGAAAAATATTTTCCGGAAGCGTTCGAAAATTTTGAATTTGTATCGGTTTTTGATCTGCTGGTCAGGTATATCAAAGATGGACGTATCAAACTTGATAGCACGCGGTTTGATGTTTTGACAACCTTTCATGAGCCGTGCAATTGCGGCCGCAAAGCTCAGATGCGATTTGGACACGGTTATTTTGAACAACCACGGTGGATTCTGGATCAATGCATACCAAACTGGGTGGATCTTTACCCCAATCGCATGGATCAAATCTGTTGCGGCGGTGGCGGCGGTGCGCTGGTAAACAGCTATGACGACGAGCGCTCTTTTTATGCCATAAGAAAGATCGATCAGATCAAGGTCACCGGGGCCAGGATGATTGTGGTTCCATGCCACAGCTGCCACGGGCAATTTAACAGCATCAAAAAGCAATTCGAGCTTGAAGATCTGCAGGTTAAATATTTGTGGGAACTGGTGGCCGATTGTCTTGTTCTTTAGTGATGATTTGCTGGGTATTTCGCTTCAGAAAAATTGTATCTTCTGTGCATGAATATGAAATCCGGTAGGGCTGCAAATTTATGAGATTTGCTGGTGCAATATTTAATTTTTGGATTTTGTGAAGTGAGGTTAAAATTAGATTCTAAGCGCACTGATCCTTGCCGATCTGGAAAGGCATTGCGAAATAGAGCGGCTTCCTTCGCAGCCATACTGGCCTAACAAAGCTGCGATCTTCTGTGATCTCCGGGATATGAGTGAGACCCTGGGGCAGGGAAGGGCAGGGCTGCGGTTTTACGATATGCGGCCGTCTGCAAATCCTTTGACGATTTCACACATCAGGTGCACGTTGGGCACAATGCTGTCCAGATCGATGTACTCGTCCAGACTGTGAGCGCCGCCGCCGCGAATCCCCATGGCGTCGATTGTCGGAATACCCAGTGAAGCGGTGAAGTTGCCGTCCGAACATCCACCGGTGCTCGTTAACTGCATGTCGATGCCGATGGCTTCACCGATGGTTTTGATCTGCTCCCAAATTTCAAATGTTTTTTCGGACGGGACCATCGGCATGCGGTTGATCCCGCCGGACACCTCAATCCGAACATCCGGGGTTTGAATATTTTGGCTAAGGGCTTGAAAACCGTCATCGAGTCTTTTGGCCTCCTCTGGTTCGGCGATGCGCACATCCACACTTGCCTTGGCCATATCCGGGATCACATTGGCGGCCGTTCCCCCTGAAATGACGGTGACATTGACCGTGGTGCCGCGCTCGTCACGGGCCAGGTCTTTGATGGCCAGGATTTGATGGGCCAGTTCGATGACAGCATTGGCGCCGTCTTCCGGAGCAACCCCGGCGTGAGCAGCCCTGCCGTGGCAGATCACATAAAAAACACCGCCGCCCTTGCGGTGCAAAAGGCGCTCGCCGGTGGCCCGCCACGGTTCGAATACAAAAACGCAGCGACTTTTTTTAGCCAGACTTTCATACCAGGGGCGTGAAATGCGTGAGCCGATTTCCTCATCACTGTTAAAGGCCATGGCAATGGCGATTTTGTCAGCAGCACCGGTTTGCTGCAGGACTTCGGCAACATGCAGCATGGTTACCAGGCCGCCTTTCATATCGCAAACCCCGGGACCGTAGGCCCGTTTGTCGTCCAGCGAAAAGGGGCGGCTGGCCGCCGTTCCCTCTTTAAAAACCGTATCCATGTGTCCGATAAACAGCAGGTTCAAGGCGGCATCGTCGCCATCGAGGGCCCGGTTGGATACCTCCAGGCACGGCACCCTGCCGCCATCAAACGCATGGCGGGTGGTCTGCCATCCGATCCGGTCAAACCGCTCCTGGAAAAAACCGGCGACCTGATTCAGGCCCTCGGTATAATGGCTGCCACTGTCGATATTGACGACGGTTTCCAGATCGCTGATAAATTGATCATAGCGTGATGCAATCATATCGTACATCGGATTCTCTTTCCTTTTGAAGAATCAATGAAGTTTTTATTATGGCACGGACACCGAAACTGCACCGGAATTCTTGAACCGGCTCGATTCAAAAAAATCACAATCCGTTTTAAGGTAATGCCTTAGTTCCTTTTCGATCACGTTTTTGTTTCTAATTTTAATTAAACTAAACTGGTTACAAAAGCTCAGGTTTTGTCTGAGGGCAAGGCGTAAACCGTTTTAAAAACGGAGCGTACACGGTAGTACACGAGTATTTTAAAACGGTTTATAACGCAGCCATCGGGCAAAAGATGAGAGTTTTGAAGCCAGTTTAAGGTTTTCTCTTGTCCTTAAGCACATGATTGGAAATCACAACGCGTTGAATTTCGGAGGTGCCTTCATAGATCGTAAATACGCGAGCATCGCGGTAAAAGCGTTCGACCGGATATTCTTTGGTAAAACCGTAGCCCCCATGCATCTGCAGGGCTTTGGCGGTAGTGCGGTTGACCATTTCAGAGGCAAACAGCTTGGCCATTGATGCCTGGGTTGTGTAGTTTTCACCGCGATCCTTCATTTCAGCAGCTGCAAATGTCAATAAGCGAGCCGCTTCGATTTCAGTGGCCATGTCGGCTATCATCCAGCGCAATCCCTGAAATTTGGAAATCGCCTGGCCGAATTGCTCCCTTTCCTGGGCATACTGCACGGCCGCGTCAAAGGCTGCTTGGGCCACACCCACCGATTGAGCGGCAATACCAATGCGGCCGCCGTCAAGGCCCGTCATCGCGATTAAAAACCCATCACCTTCGTTGCCCAATCGGTTTTCGGCCGGGATGCGGCAGTCTTCAAAAATAAGATCAGTGGTATCGGATGCGCGCAACCCCATCTTGTCTTCCAGAGCGCCGACTGTTAAACCTGGCGTGCCCTGCTCAACTAAAAAGGCACTGATTCCCCGGTGGCGTTTGGCCTCATCGGTTTTGGCGGTGACGATAATTAGGCCGGCATTTTTTCCGGTGGTGGTGAACCTTTTAGTGCCGTTGAGAATGTAGCTGTCGCCGTCAAACTGGGCTTTGGTGGTCTGTCGGGCCGGATCTGAGCCGGCGTTGGGTTCGGTCAGGGCAAAGGCGCCGATGATGTCTCCGGGTGCCAGACGGGTCAGGTATTTCTTTTTTTGATCCTCGGTGCCATAGCGCAAGATACTTTCACAGACAATGGAGTTATGGACCGACATGACCACTGCTGTCGAAGCACAGGCGTAGGCCACCTCGGAAAGTGCCAGGACGTAGCTGACTGAATCCGCGCCGGAGCCGCCGTATTCGGGCGGGACCATCATGCCCATCAGCCCCAATTCACCCAGTTTTTTTAAGTTATCGGCCGGAAATTCTTTGGTCTTGTCGCGCTCCATAGCCTTTGGTGCAAACTCCGTCCTGGCCAGATCCCGGACCATCGATTGAACCATCAGTTGTTCTTCGGTTAACTTGAATGACATTCTTTTCCTCCAACATGGCTCTGCATGTTAAGACTGGAATAACCTTGGATTCGCCTCTTGTTTTTCTTTACCGGCTTCTTGCTACTGGCTTCTCGCCGCTGGCAAAAACCTGATCCATTGAAACAAATGATAGCTTCTGTGCAAAGCAGTCAGTCAGGCGCCAGAAACCAAATGCCAGTGGCCAGCGACGAGAAGCCAGGAGCCAAAGCCCGGAAACGGGCTAAGGTGAATAAATCACAACGAGCATCTCAGCTGATTCATCACTGACGTTTGTCATTTTGTGGCGAATACCGGAATTAAAATGCAGTGAGTCGCCCTCTTCCAATACATTGACATGCTCTCCGACGACCACCTCGATTTTACCCGTCAGTACATAAACAAATTCTTCACCTTCGTGGTGGTAACCGACACCTTTGTGATCCTGGCGGGGTTCGACGCTGACCAAAAAGGCTTTGAGGTGCTTGTTTTCAGCGCCTGGCGTCAGGGTGGTATAGGCGTAATTTTTTGTCCGCTTGGTATGCGCCTTAATGCGGCTTTCCAGTTTGGATTCCGGCTCTTTGAGCAGGGCACCCGAGTCAATTTCCAGCGCTCTTGAAATTTGCAGCAAAGCCCCCACCGGGGGAATGGCCTTGCCGGACTCAATTTCCTTCAAATAATCAATGGAAAAACCGGTTTCATTTGCCAGCTGATCGAGATTCATTTTTTTTCCTGTGCGGGCCTTTTTAATTTTCTGGCCGACAGGAACGCGTTTTTTGACCTTTCTTCGCGGCATCTCTCCTCCCAGTCGGTTAGCCGGTTAGCCGGTTGTCCCGTTGGCCGGTTGTCATGATTACTCACGATTTCTAATTACCGGCAAACGGGCTCAACGGGCCAACGAGCAAACCTGGATTATTTATAATTATAGAAGCCTTTACCCACCTTCCTCCCCAACCATCCGACTTCGACGTATTTGCGCAGCAGCGGGCAGGGACGATATTTGGAGTCCTTGAAACCGTCGTACAGAGTCTCCATAATGGCCAGGCAGGTGTCCAGGCCGATGAGATCTGCCAGAGCCAGCGGACCCATGGGGTGATTCATTCCCAGTTTCATGACCGTATCAATATCTTCACGATTGCCGACGCCATGGTAGAGGCAGTAAACGGCTTCATTGATCATCGGCAGCAATATTCGATTAGCGATAAAACCAGGGTAATCGTTTGCTTTAGCCGGTGTTTTGCCAAATTTTTCAGCCAGCTCCCAGGTGGCTTTGAATGTCTCATCCGAGGTCGCAATGCCGGGGATGACTTCCACCAGCTTCATGACCGGAACTGGGTTCATAAAATGCATACCGATCACTTTTTCAGGCCGGCGGGTCTGGGCTGCGATCCGACCGATCGGAATGGATGACGTATTGGTGGCCAGGATAACCGCTTCGTTGCAGATTTCATCCAGACCTTTAAAAAGCTGATATTTTATCTCTTCATTTTCAGTAGCGGCTTCGACGACATAATCTGCTGCTGCCATATCCGCCAAACTCACACTGGTCTTGATACGCCCTAATGTAGCGCTTTTGTCATCTTCTGACATTTTGCCTTTATCGACACTGCGGCTCATGATCTTGGAAATGCCTTCAAAGCCTTTTTCGACAAATTCTGTTTTAATGTCATTCATAACGACATTCAGACCACTCATCGCTGCAACTTGGGTAATTCCAGCGCCCATCTGACCAGCACCGATAACGCCAAATGTTTTTATCTTCATTCCTTTCCTCCTCCACATTTCATAGTTATTTGTTATTAGTGATTCGTTATTTGTTTATCGGTAAGGTGAATTCATCTGCTAATAACCAATAACGAATAACCATTACCGGTTAACAATCATGGCGACTGCTTCGCCGCCGCCCAGGCACAAAGAGGCCAGGCCGGTCTGTTTATCCTGTCTGATCATTTCGTGTAAGAGCGTCACCAGCACGCGACAGCCGCTGGCCCCAATGGGATGACCCAGGGCCACGCTGCCGCCATTGACATTAACTTTAGCCGGGTCCAGGTTGAGCTGTTTTAACACTGCCACCGTGGATCCACTGAAGGCTTCATTGACCTCGAACAAATCAACCGCATCTTGGGAGATGCCTTCCTTTTTCAGGACTTTGGGGATGGCCAGAATGGGCGCCACCAGAACATACTTCATTTCCAGCCCGGCAGATGCCTGGGCGCCGATGGTGGCCATGATCGCGCAGCCCAGCTCGGTGGCCTTTTCCCGGGACATGACGACCACGGCCGCAGCACCATCACTGATGATGGAGGCATTACCGGCGGTAGCCCTGCCGTCTTTTTGAAAAGCCGGTGACATCTTCGCTAAAATTTCGTAACTCGTCTCGCGCGGGCATTCATCCTGCTCAAATCTTACCGGATCGCCTTTGCGCTGGGGGATGTCCACCGGCATGATTTCGTCTTTGAATTTTCCTGTGCTGATCGCTTCCAGTGTTCGGCGATAGGATTCGGCTGCATAGCGATCCTGATCTTCACGGCTAACATTATATTTTTCAGAGCACAGATCATTGGATATGCCCATGTGAAAATCGTTGACGATATCCCATAAACCGTCATGTACCATGTGATCCTGCAATTTTCCGGGCCCCATGCGATAGCCGAAGCGGGCCTTTTCCAGAAAATAGGGCGCCATACTCATATTTTCCATGCCCCCGGCCACAACAATATCTGCATCTCCGAGCTGAATGGCCTGGGCGGCCAGCATGACAGATTTTAAGCCCGAACCGCAGACCTTGTTGATGGTGAAACACTCGGTCTCCCAGGGCAAATCGGCCTTGACGGCTGCCTGTTTGGCTGGATTCTGTCCATAACCGCAGGGCAGCACCATCCCCATAATGGCCTCATTGACGTCTTTTTTCTGAATACCGGCTCTGCGAATCGCTTCTTGGATCACCAGGGCGCCCAGCTGCGTGGCGCCGATAGGGGCCAGAGTTCCATTAAAATTACCCAGAGCGGTTCGCACTGCACTGACGATAACGGCTTCTTTCATATGCTATTCTCCATGTTTAAAATGGGTGTTACCCCTTCAATAAAGAAAAATATAATTTTCGCGGTTTACATTATTTTCTATAGCGCTTAATAGGTGAATGCAAGCCCCAAATAACAACTGAACGAGCGCTCGTTCGATGAATAGCATGCCCTGTTTTCGCTTGTCAAGTTTTTCAATCAACGGGTAAATATATTTATTAACATATTGAAAGGTATACAAATAACGAATCTTTTAATCCCGCTTCGCCTCCAGCAATATTCCTATTGACAAAAGGATGCGCTTGCATTAAAAATGAATAATTGACCGAGCGCTCGCTCATAATTGTTAATAATTTAATATTATTGATAATATTAATATAAGATTCCATCTTTTTGGGGCGCGTGACACGATCTACCTTACAATAAAGCGTTTTTTGATGCGGGAGGGCGCATATGAACGAAAATGTTTTAGCTGTTGAACAGGAAAACAGTATTGTTACCCTGACCTTGAACCGGCCGGAGGTCATGAATTCATTGAATTTTCCACTGTTGCATGCCTTGAAGGAGCAGATTGAGCGGTTACGGTTTATGCGGGACGTTCGGGTGGTGATCATTACCGCAGCCGGCGAGAAGGCATTTTGTGCAGGTGCTGATCTTAAAGAAAGGGCCACCCTGCCGCCGGAAAAGGTGCGAGAGTATATATTCACCATCCGCAATCTGTTCACCTCCATCGAGGAGATGAACAAACCGGTCATTGCAGCTGTAAACGGGATTGCGCTCGGGGGTGGAACTGAGCTTTCCCTGGCCTGTGATATCCGCATCGCAGCCACCAACGCAACCATGGGCTTGACAGAGACTCGGCTGGCCATCATTCCTGGAGCCGGCGGAACCCAGCGACTGCCGCGGCTGGTCGGGCGGGGCAAAGCCAAGGAGCTCATTTTTACCGGTCAACGCATCAGCGCCGACGAAGCGCTCAAGATCGGCCTGGTCAACAAGGTCTGTGATCAGAAAGACCTGCTCGACGAATGCAAGAAAATGGCTGCCATGATCTGTGAAGCCGGACCGGTTGCTATCGAACAGGCCAAATATGCCATCAATCGCGGACTGGAAACGGACATCCATACCGGCCTGGCCATTGAATCCAATGCTTACTGGGTCTGTATTCCGACCAAGGATCGACTTGAAGGACTGGCCGCCTTTAAGGAAAAGCGGAAACCCCAGTACACGGGAGAGTAGTGCAAGTAGTGGATCATTCAGTGAAACCGAGTTTATTTTAACTGGAGCGGCACTATTCATGTGTTAGCTGTCAGTTGTCCGTCGTCAGTGGCTGTTATGTGGATCCGACTTTTCTGAAATCCTGCAACGGACAACGGACCACGGACCACTAACAGATGAAAAGGAAACGTATATTAATTTTAAGCAAGATTTAAATTAACTATTGAAAGGAGGAATAACCTCACCATGACTGAATATGATTACTGGAAAATTTTTCCGAGAATGCCGAAAAAGGTAACCATCGGTGACATTACCGTCAGAGACGGCTTCCAACATCTGGAGCAATTTATCTCGACCCGGGCAAAAATATTTTATGCTGAAGAACTTATTTTTGCCGGTTGCCGCAACATCGAAGTGACCAATCTGGGCAATCCTTATCTGATGCCGCAGTTCAGCGATGCCGAAGAAGTGCTGGCCCATCTGCGCAGCGATCGCTTCAAAAACCGCTGTGCCAAAAAAGGGATTAACTATGACGATCTGTGCATCACAGCGGTGACCATCCGTGAGGGTTCGGTTGATAGGGCCATCCGCCTCAAGGAAAAAGGTGTCGGTCCGGATCGCTGCTTGATGATGGTTTCAACCGAGGAGGAACACCATTTTGCCAATTCGGGAACAACCCTGCCCGAGTACTGGAAAGAGGCAGAGCGCTGCATCAAAAAATGCACCGATGCCGGTCTAAAAATGTGCGGGACGGTCAGCACCATCTGGGGCAGCCCGATTGCCGGTGCCACCGAGCTGCAGGATGCCGTTGATTTCACCAAACGCTGGCTGGAGATTGGTGCCTCCGACATTGAACACGCCGATCATGACGGCAGCGCATCCGCCCCGGATGTCTATCGCTATTTTTCGATGATCCTGGATCAAATACCGGATACCTCGCTGCACATCGCTCACTTTCATGAAACCAAAAGGGTGGCTTCGGCTTCGGTTCTGGCAACCCTGCAGGCCGGCATCACCCATTTTGAAGCCACACTGGGCGGCATGGGCGGACAGCCGGCCAATTTCTTAGACGATTGTCCGGTGCCGGGAACCGGTGAATACTACTACGAAGATCCCCGCTATGTCGGCCTGACCTGTCTGGAAGATATGCTGGTTCAGATCGATGAGATGGGCATCGAACACGGATACGATGTGGATCGGGTTTTATGGCTGGGTCGTCAGATGGAACGCACCGTCGGTAAGCGCCTGCGCAGCGAAGCGGCCATTAACGGCCGAACCTTGAAAGAAGGTCATCCCAAATTTGCCCGGCCGGGCCTTAAGAAGTTGAAAGAAAAAATAGGGGAAGAACCTGGTCAAAGCTTTCCCACAGAATGGGATGCTGAGCCGGTATTACCGGAACAGTATCGTCCCTAATTCGGCCTCAAAACCTTTAGGTATGAAATCAACGGGAGCTAAACGGTATGCCTGATTTGACGGGCTTTTCACGCAATCGCTGTACCAGTGTAGAGCATGTGGATGAGCAAACATTGCGGTCATCCTGCCGCCTTCAAGACACCCTCACCGACGCCGTGGTGGAGGTTCAGGTCAAACTGCCGGATCTTGAAATTATCCATGCCGCCGGCGAATTTCGTCGCACCTATCGACAAGCATGTTTGGACACCAGCGAGGCGCTTCAAAAAGTAATTGGCGTTCGGATCGGTTCAGGTATGCTGAAGATAATCGAAGGGCTGCTGGCTGAAGTAACGGAATGCGATGAGTTGGCGTTTATGGTGGAGGAGTGTTGCCATGCGGTGATCCTTTCTTTTACCAAAGGGACCTTAAAAGATGTCCCTGAAAATCCCCGGGAAAGGAAGGAGTTTTATGCCAGGATGCTAAGGGAAAACACAAGGCTTTACAATCGCTGTGCGGCTTTTGCTCCCGGCAGTTCCATTATAGGCGATATGCTTCCCCCAAAATAAATCATTGAAATGGGATCTGCTGACCCGTGCTGAAATTTTCTCGAAATAAAATGACGAATGTTGTCATAAAAGATGACAACACGTTGGCTGTCCATGGTGTTCTCGATGACGATATTTACAGTCTTGAAATCGATGTGGCCATTCAAATATCTGATTTTAAGATTATAGCGCTTGACGGAAAATGGCACCGGTATACCACCCCGGATTGTCCCCGGGCGATTCCGTTACTTCAGGATGTCATCGGATTTCGCATTGATGATGAAGGATTTAATCAAGCGGTTCACAAAAGTATTGGCCGAAAAGCCTGTCGCCATTACGCTAATTTATTGATCGAGTGTTGCGATTCGGCCAAAGAGGCCGCCCTTATCCATAAATGGAAAAATGTCCGCAAGCGTCATCCGGATCTTCGGTTTGCTGATTTTATCAACGGTGAAAAATCCGAATCAGCGATCAGCCGCAAGGACGCTTCGATCCGTGCCAAGGGCGAACGCCGGCTAGATGAGAAGATATCCACCCCGAAAGAGACCGGAAGCGATGTGCCCGGCACAAAACGTTCTTCTGGATTCACCATTGACTTGCACGTTCACACCTATCCGGCCTCTCGTTGCAGTTCAGCCTCAGAAGATGACCTGATTCAAGAAGCCAAGCGGATCGGGTTGGATGCCATTTGTTTCACGGATCATAATTTCGTGTGGGATCCGGAGCGGATCACAGCGCTTCAAAACAAACACCGGTTTTTAATCCTGCGCGGCAATGAAATTACCACCGATCAGGGAGATATGCTGGTGTTTGGTTTTGATGAGGATGTCCAGGGGATCATATCGATCGAGTTGCTCAGGCAAAAGGTTATGGCGGCCAACGGATTTATGATTGCTGCCCACCCCTTTAGGGGGTTTCTCACATTTGATGCCGCCTATGTGGGGATGACCCCGCAAAAGGCGATGCAAAGAGCTCTCTTTAAGCAGGTCGATGCCCTAGAAGTGCTCAACGGGAAAGTCACCCCCAAAGAAAATCAGTTTGCCCGGCAGGTGGCTGAAGGCCTTAATCTGCCGGCAACCGGCGGAAGTGATGCGCATGAAGTATTTGAAGTGGGCCAATATGCAACCCGGTTTTCCAGACCGATTCAAAATGAAACCGAACTCGTAGAGGCGCTCAAAAGCGATCATTATATGGCCATCGCCTACCGGAAAGAAAATGGATTTGACTGAAGCGCTCAGCATCAAAACTTAAAAAGGATCGCTTATGCAAACACAGCATGATTGGGAGAAGATTGTCAGGAAGATGGAGCTGTTGATGCGGCTGAAATCCTTTCCGGTGGCATTTAAAATGCTGCCGGATAAAAAAGATCTTGCCAAGATTCCATTCATGCGTCGAACCTCCCAAAAGGTAACACTTTGCCAATTGATCACCCTGGTGCGAAATTTTGATTGGACGGTCGGAGCCGATTTAGATGATTTTCTTTTCCATACTTGTGCGTCCATTATCGGCCTAACGGATATGCCGGCAGTTCACAAAGACGGAACTTTCCGGAGTATCGTCTGGGTGAAAACCAAAGAAGACGGCCGGAAATTCGAGGCGGCGATTCCGCGTCTGCCGCTGGGGAAATACAAGGCGGTGGCCCTGGCACCATTGGTGTATAATCCGTTTGATCCGGATATCGTCCTCATCTATGCCAATCCTGCCCAAATGATGTTGTTGATAAACTCACTTCAATTTGAAGATTATGAAGTAATGCAATTTTTCTGCGTGGGCGAATCATCCTGTTCAGATGCGATTGCCAGATGCTACCATACGGCCAAGCCCGCATTGACCATTCCATGTTATGGCGAACGACGATACGGGCACGCTCAGGATGAGGATCTTGTCATGGCTTTGCCGGCCGGTGTGATGGAAAAGGCCTTAAAAGGAATGGAAGCACTTTACAAAAGAGGGGTTCGCTATCCCATCTGTTTTGCCGGTGCCGAAACCGATGTGGCCTCCTTATTTCCTCCTGCCTATTCAAATCTGGAGGATCTCGTTATAAAAATAAGGGGGAATGACAACCGTTTGGTTTTGGCCGTCACCGGCGGGATTGCTACCGGCAAGACCACCGTCGCAAATATGCTAACGGAACTGGGTGCCCCTCACATCGATTTTGACGTGCTGGCCAGACAGGTTGTTGAACCCGGAACGCCGGGCCTTAAAAAAATCGTTGAATACTTTGGGAAGCAGGTCCTTCAGGAAGATGGCACCCTGGATCGGAAAAAGCTTTCCAGAGTCGTTTTCCAGGATATTGAGAAGCGAAAAAAACTGGAAAGTTTTACCCACCCGGCCATAATGGAAGAATTTTTGAAACAAATCGATGCGATTGCCAAAAACGACCCGAACGCTATTATCCAGGTTTCAGTCCCGCTTTTAATAGAGCTGAATTTACAGTATATGTTCGATAAAATTTTGGTCGTCTATGCCAGCACGCAGCAGCAGGTGCAGCGGCTTTGTAAAAGAGATAACATCAGCAAGGAAGAAGCCGCCAACATTCTCAAAGCCCAGATGCCCATCGACGAAAAAGTGGGGTATGCGAATTTCGTTGTTCGAAACGAAACCAGCCTGAAAGAAACCCGAGGCCAGGTTGAAAAAATCTGGCAAACCCTAAAGAAAGATCAACAAAAATCCTAAGCCCGCTATGCTTTGCGCCGGATTCTGCAGGCGATTCCCTTCAAGTTGGGTGTGCCGAATTCTTTGCCCAGCGTTTCCATCGACGTGAGTATATTGAAATTAGCAGTTTTCCAGTCGAATTGGGATTCGGCTTGTGCCTCTGGAAACCACCATCCATAAGATGCATTGATCACTTTCGGATGAATGGTGTCGGTCACATGTGCCATTTGCGTGATGGCTCCTTTGCGGGTTTCAATAATGACCGCATCGCCATCTTTGATACCGAATTTTTCGGCTGTCTCCGGATGGATTTGCGCTCTTGGGTGCTTTCTTTTTTCTCTGAGCGGTGCCAACCATCGGTAAGATGAATGCAGATAAAAGCGGCTTTTGGCGCTAGTCAAAACCAAGGGAAAGTCCTTATCGTCTGTGTCGGGCAGGCGACTGAACGCCGGCAGGGCTGAGAGTTTCAATTTTTGAGCCTGGGATAACACCAATTCTACTTTTCCGCTGGGCGTTTTGAAACCTGAGGACAGGTATTTTTGAAATTGCTCGCTGCCTTTCAGGTATCCTCGAGCAACGAATTGCGCATAGTTGAGGCCACTGGGCTCCAGGACTTCGTCCAAAAGCTTTTCATAATCATCGTGCCAGTATTCATCTGACGTCAATGCTTTACCCAGTTCATTTAAAATTTTTATATCCGGCCAGCACTCTTCGGGAGGGTCAACCACCTTGGGACGTGCGAGAATATAACCGTGGCCCAGGCCATAGTGGCCGATATCGTTAAATTCAAAGTGCGTGGCCGCGGGAAGGACGATATCGGCCATTGAAGCACTTGGCGTCATAAAGATATCGGCGATGACCATAAAATCAAGCTTTTTGAAGGCCTCGAAGGTCTTAGGGCTGTCGGCGTAAGTGACCAGGGGATTGGTGCCATGCATATAAGCCGCTTTGACCGCATAGGGGAATTCCTCAAGGATCGCCTTTCGGAACAAGCCCGGCGGGACCGTCATCAATTTGGGGCTCGTCTGGTAATAGGCGGGGATCATTTCTTTTCTCTTTGAAGGAACCAGATTCACTCTGACAAATTTGCCAAACGGAGTCGTTTTTGGCTCAGATGCTTTAACATTGCCTCCCGCGATGTCCAGGTTTCCGCAGATCGCCATCAGACAGACCAGGGCCCTGGCAGCATCAAAATTGTGCACCGTTTGTTCGATGGGGTTGCCCCATTGAATTGCAGCCGGCCGTGAATGGGCATAGAATCTTGCCGCTTCTCGGATGAGATCAGGGGAAATCCAAGTCACATCTGCCATTTTTTCCGGAGAATATTGTTGGATGTGATCCGACAAATCGTCAAAACCATATGTCCAATGCTTTACGAATTCGGTATCATATATTTTTTCATTGATGATGACGTTTAAAAAGGCCAGAGCCAGTGCGTTATCCGTTCCCGGTCTGATTTGAAGCCAGTATTTAGCCTTTTGAGCCAATTCTGTCTTTCGGGGATCGATGACAATCAGCGCCGTCCCATCTTTTAACTGCTTCAACAAAAGACTGCAGATAGCGCCCTCCTCGTTGGTGCTGGTGATATTACTGCCCCAAAGGACAATCGTCTTGCTGGGATGGTGAAAATCCGCAATCGGGTAAAACCCGCAGGTGTGCAAACCACTGATTTCTCGAGGGGCGTGACAGACATCCTGCGGACCCACCACATTGGGTGAGCCAAATGTATTGGCCAGACGCGTTAAGACAAACAGTTCAAGGCCCTTGGGCATTCCCTGGCAAAAAGCAACGCCCTTTGCTCCGTATGTGTCCTTAATCCGGTTAAAGTTTTCACAAATTTCATGAATGGCTTTGTCCCAGGAGATCGGCTTCCAGCGGCCTTCGCCGCGATCACCGATTCTTTTCAGTGGATGTGTTAAGCGGTCCGGATGCGAGAGTCTTTTATGGGACACCGTGCCTTTGACGCAGACATAGCCTTTGTTTAAAAACCCCTCAGGATCTCCCTTTATTTTTACGATGCGGTTATCTTTAACGCCGACAATTATAGAACAGCCGCCATGATCCAATCGGCCACAATGTGTTTTTATCCATTTAAGATTATCTTGCATGCTAATATATTTCCTTCATAGTTAGGATGGGAGTTGAAAACCGGATGCGGGAGCAATATGCGCGTGTTTAAAGCTTATCTTTTTTGCTTATCGAGAAAATCACAATAAAAATATGTCGTTTAAGGCTGATCCTGCTTGATATCCACGATGGGCTGTACAAATTGGGATTCGGTATCCCAGGGAAACAAAATCCAGGTATCCTGGCTGACCTCGGTGATGAAAGTGTCCACCAGTGGCCGGCCCTCCGGCTTGGCATAGACGGTGGCAAAGTGCGCTTTGGGCATCATGTCCCTGACGAGACGGGCGGTCTGGCCCGTATCCACCAGATCGTCCACCAGTAACCAGTCCTCGCTGTCGATATCCACGGATTTTAATATCGTGCTCTCGCCCTGATCGCGACCGTCATAACTGGAAACACAGACCGTATCCACTATGCGGATTTCCAGTTCACGGGCGATAATGGATGCCGGCACCAGGCCGCCCCGGGTAATGGTGACGATGCCTTTCCAGGCCTGCATATCCACCAATCGCCAGGCCAACGCTTTGGAATCCCGATGCAGCTGCTCCCAGGAAATGGGGAAAGTCTTCCTGTAACGCTCTTGAGTCCCTTGCATGTTGAACCTCAAAATATAGTTATACGTTATTTGTTATTGGTTATTGGGTATATGCCAACTAGATGTGCTTTTTCACTTTTTTAACCAATAACTGATAACCAATAACCAATAAATGCCGTTTGAGCAATGCTGCTCAAACGGCATTTATTTATCTTCGCGCATGTATGATTTCGCCAGCGCACTGGGTGCGCCCACGCGTTTGCTCAGCGCTTCCCACCAGGTTAAAATGACCAGGACAACAACAGTGGCCAGGTAAGGCAGCATATTCAAAAAGGCCGCCGGAATATTGGTTCCGGATGCCTGTAGCCTGAACTGCACGGCATTGATGCCGCCGAAAAGAATGGCGCCCCAGACCGCCCGGGCCGGGTTCCACATCGAAAAGATCACCAGGGCGATCACAATCCAACCTCTGCCGCCGGTGATATTTTCAGTCCACCCCGGGGCATAGGATAGTGAAAGATGAGCGCCGCCGATGCCCACCAGCATTCCGCCGAGGATGGTATACAGGTAGCGTGTCCGTGCAATATTGATCCCCATGGCATCTGCCGTTTGAGGGTTTTCGCCCACCGCCCGCAAATTCAATCCATTGCTGGTTTTGTAAAGAAAGTACCAGCCGGCCGGCAGCAGGAGATAAACAATATAGGTCATAACATCCTGATTAAAGACGGCGCCGATGATCGGTAAATCGCTTAAGAGCGGTATAGCGATGGGTTCGAATTTGGGGCCCACCAGCCCAACCAGATAACCTCTGTTTGATTCCGGGCCCAGCCGTTGGCCGAGAAAACTGGCCATCCCCGAACCGAATAGGGTGATGCTTAAACCACTAACGACCTGATTGGCCCGCATGGTAATCGATAAAAATGCGTGAATACTGGCCAGGGCCCCGCCCACCAGCATGGCCACCAGGATGGCCAGAAACAGGCTGCCGGTGTGATAAACGGTGGCAAAAGACGTCACCGCGCTCATGAGCATCATACCCTCAACACCCAGGTTCAGAATTCCCGAACGTTCGGTGTAAATTTCTCCGACGGTGGCATACATCAGTGATGTCCCTGAACGCAGGGTGATGGCGACTAGTGATGTTAACAGTTCGATCATGCGTTTGCTTCCAGATGTCAGAGGTCAGAGGTCAGAAGACAGAAAACATTTAAATGATTTATCCACCAGTTCCCGCCATCTGTATTCTGTCCTCTGTATTCTGATCTCTGTCCTCTGAATTCTAGCTTTTGAAACCTCCTGCATAAAAATACGCTAATATTAGGAATCATCCAGATGGCTCTTGTTTTAGTTTGGTTCTTATGATGCGCAATCTGTATTCGGTAAACAGGGAGCCCGCCAGCATTGGGAAAAGCAGCATACCCTGCAATACGAGACCCATAGCGGCCGGCAATCCCATCATCATTTGAACCTGGTCGCCTCCGACCAGAAGGGCGGCAATTAGCAGGGCGACAAATATGGCCGCAATGGGATTGAGTTGCGCCAGCCAGGCCACAATGATGGCCGTGTACCCATAACCAATGGAAAGACCCTGTTGCAATCTGCGTGAGATTCCGGTGACCTCGCAAACCCCGGCCAATCCGGCCAAAGCGCCTGCCATCAGTAACGCGAGCATTATATTTTTAGCGATTTTAATTCCTTGGGTCTGCGCAGCGCCCGGATTATGGCCGATGACCTTGAGCTCGAAACCCCAGCGCGTGCGGTTGAGAACAAACCAGAGTAGCAGTGCCAGGACCAGCGCAAATATCAATCCCAGATGGGCGCGTCCGGCAATCCTGGGCAGCCATGTGAAATCCGGAAACTGCGGCGTACCGGGGAAGCCGAAACCTTTGGGGTCGCGCCATGGCCCGTAATAGAGATGCTCTGCAAAAAGAATCGCCACGTAGTTGAGCATCAAAGTGGTGAGCACTTCATCAACCTTTAAGCGAACTTTAAGCAGGGCGGGGATGCCGGCCCAGAAAGCCCCCGCGAGCATACCCACCAGGATGGCCATCGGCAGGACCATCCAGGATGGCAGAAAAGGGGACCAGAATAAAGCCACCCAGGATGCCGCTATGCCGCCAAGGGTCAGCTGACCTTCGGCGCCGATGTTCCAGAATTTTAATCGGAAGGCGATCAGCACGCCCAGACCGGCCAGCATCAATGGTGTGGCCTTCACTAAAGTTTCGGTAAAATTCGGCCACGATCCGAACGCACCCTTAAACATGGCAATAAAGGTGACAAAAGGATTGGCTTTGAATATGGCCAGCAGGATAGCGGTTAAGATAAGCGAGATAAAAAAAGACGCCAGCGGAACCAGAAAAAGGGCTTTGCGCGAAAGTGTTTTTCGTTTTTCAAAAACAAACCGCATGTTTTTTCCTATTCTGAAAACCGGTGATCAAGCAAAATGTTTTACCACGAAAGCACGAAAACAGTGAAACACGAAAAAAATCACAAAATTTAGTGCTTTTGCAATTTCGTGTTTTCGTGGTTAACGTTAAACATTCCACTATTCCAAATTTAAGCCGTGATTTCTTCCAATGTCACTCCGGCCATCATCATTCCCAGTGTTTCGGTATCGGCTTCACTGGACGGTAAGATACCCATAATTCTGCCTTCAAACAGCACGGCGATTCGATCCGCTACGGTGACCAGTTCCTCAAGGTCTTCCGATACCAGTAAAACAGCGGTACCTGCCTCGCTTTGATCGATCATCTGTTTGCGCACGAATTCGGTGGCGCCCACATCCAGCCCCCTGGCCGGGTAAGCGGCCACCAGAAGTCCGCGACAGGCATCAATTTCTCTGGCTAAAATGGTTTTTTGGATATTGCCCCCGGAAAGAAATTTGGCGTGCGTATGCGGGGTGGGGGTATCGATGCGAAACAGATCAATCATGCGCCGGGCCAGCTCGAGTATGCGGGCAGGATGCAAGAATCCCTTTTTGACCAGAGGGGGCCTGCGATAGCATTTCATGGCCAGGTTGTTGGCCACGCTCATGTCGCCGGCAACGCCTCTGGCGATCCGGTCGGCCGGAATATGACTGACGCCGGAATTAATAATCTCCAGTGGAGATTTATTGGTTTTGTTTTCATTAAAAATGCGGATGGTTCCGCCACTGACATTACGCAGACCGGTAAGAATTTCAACCAGCTGCTTCTGGCCGTTTCCAGCCACACCGGCAACACCCAGGATTTCGCCGCAACTTATGCTGAAAGAGATATCGCTAAGGGCCGGCAACCCCTTGTCATCGTTTGCGCTGACATCTTTTAATTCAAGGGCAACATCACCCAGATCGCGATCCTTTTTTTCAAGCCGAAAAAGCACGTCCCGCCCCACCATTAACCGGGCTAACTCCTGGGGATTGGTCTGGCTGGTTTGCTTTACGGTTACCAGGCGGCCTTTGTTCAACACCCTGACCCAGTCGGAAAACGCAATGACCTCTTCCATCTTATGCGTGATAAAGATGGCGGATTTGCCTTCACGGGTCATCTGCTGCAAAATTCCATTGAGCTCTTTCGATTCCTGCGGTGTCAGGACGGCCGTGGGCTCATCCAGAATCAGGATTTCAGCGCCGCGGTAAATGAGCTTTAAAATCTCAACCCGCTGTTGCTCACCGACGCTCAATTGCCAGATGCGACTTTCAGGGTCGACCTGAAGATTGTAGCGTTTAGAAAGTTGCCGGATGCGGTCATGAACATCGGCCATGTCCGGTATAAACGGCAGGTCGGGCAATCCCAGGATGATATTTTCCGCCACCGTCATGGTGTCCACCAGCATAAAGTTCTGGTGGACCATCCCGATGCCGAGCAGCATGGCATCTTTCGGGGAATCGATCTCGACGTGTTCGCCGCGGATAAAAATTTCACCCTCATCGGCACGGTACATGCCGGCCAGGACATTCATCAGGGTGCTTTTGCCTGCACCGTTTTCGCCCAACAGGGCCAAAACCTCACCGGGATAAAGCTCGACATCCACGTCTTCGTTGGCCACAACATTGGGGAACCTTTTGGTGATCCCCTTCATTTCCAGAATCGGCGTTTTGGTTTCGTTTGACATGGCTTTAGAGAAATCAGGCGTTTGTGTAAAAGAAAGCCCCTCGCAAAGTCGCAAAGCCGCAAAGAAGTTTAAAAAGTGGTTTTATAGTGGTTGTCAAAAAAACGTTCCAATTGCGGGACGTTTTTTTGTTACAACACTTATGCCGCCATCCTATTTTCGGAATATTATTATGACAAACGGTATAAAATTTTAGATCACGCCCAATAGCACGGCGTCAAACCGATTCAAATGCGGAGCATACTTAATAGTATGTGACAAGTTTGAATCGGTTTGCAACACAGCTATTGGGTGTTAGATGGGGTTTTGAAGCCGCTATTTTTTATTTGCCTGCTTTGCCGACCACCCCCTCAACAAAATAGCTCATATTCAGCATATCCGCGTCGCTCATCTTACCGCCGGCCGGAACCACTTCCTTGCCGGTTTGATCCTTAATCGGACCATAGAAGACATCCCAGCTTCCGTTTAACATCTCTTTTTGCTTGGCAGCCACCAGGTCTTTGACGCCCTGCGGCACCTTCGGGCTAAAATCAGACAGTTTGACAATGCCATCTTTCAACCCGCCCCAGTACTGGTGTGTTTTCCAGGTGCCGTCCATAATGGCTTTGACAGTGCTGACATAGTAGGAACCCCAGTTCCATACCGGGCTGACCAGCACACTGTCTCCGACAAAAGTGCGCATATCCGAATCATACCCAATACTCATTAGGCCTCTTTCTTTAGCGGCTTTCTGCGGCTCGGTGGTGTCCTGATGCTGGGAAATCATGTCGGCGCCGGCGTCCAGCAGGGCCACCGCCGCCTCCCTTTCTTTGACCGGATCAAACCAGGTATTGGTCCACACCACCCTGACCTGAGCATTGGGGTTAACCGAACGAACACCCAGCGTAAAGGCATTGATGCCCCGAATCACCTCCGGAATGGGAAAAGCCGCCACATAGCCGACGATGTTGGTTTTGGTCATTTTGCCGGCCACGATTCCGGAAAGGTAACGCGGTTGATACATGCGGCCAAAATAAGTGCTCATGTTCGGGGCGGTTTTAAATCCCGAACAGTGTTCGAAATAAACCTTGGGAAAATCCCGCGCAACTTCCAGCATAGGATCCATGTACCCGAATGAGGTTGCGAAGATGACCTTATAGCCCTGCATGGCATACTGCCGGATGACCCGGGCCGCATCCGGCCCCTCCGGCACACTCTCGATGTAAGTGGTTTTTATCTTGTCGCCGAATTCTTTTTCCAGCATCTTTCTGCCGGTATCGTGCTCCCAGCTCCAGCCGAGATCACCGATCGGGCCGACATAGATAAATGCCGCTTTCAGGGCTTCCGCTGCGTCCGCTTTTGCCGGTCCGAGCGCCCCTGCGCCTGAAAAAAACAAGGTAAAGGCGACAAAAACGACCAGTGTTATGAATAGCCTGTTTCTTTTCATGATAGCCTCCTTTCAAAATTGATGACGCCAGAAATTTAAATACAGAAAATGGGTTTCATCTCCTAAATTTATTGGCGAATAATGAAAAATAGACGTTGAGTGCTCTGGCTCAGCCGCATTTTTTCGGTCAGCTGAGCGTGGTTGGACCATTTTGATTGGATTCAGCTGACGTATCACAACCTGTTTGCGAGTGCAAGCATCAGATGCGAATCACTGGTGATCCGGCAGAGAACGCCCTGTTTTGACAACCGATCCTTTATTTTTTTTCTAAATGCGGGTATGGTGCTTATCAAGACAGTTCAATAATCTTCATGCAAAATTTCTGTATCAACAAAAGGAGCTGTTCGATTGCAACATATACAAGGCTTAAAATGTCTGGTTTGCGGCAAGCGCCACCATCCCGAAGCCGTGGATTACGTCTGTCCGGATCACGGCGACGAGGGTGTTCTGGACGTCATCTACGACTACGATGTTATCGGCCGGCAGTTCAGCAAAAAATCCCTGCTGCAATCCAATGATCGCTCCATCTGGCGCTATCGGCCGCTATTGCCCATTGATCCCGGTGTTGATGTGCCGCTTCTTTCAATCGGGTGGACGCCTTTATATCCGGCCCGGCGTCTGTCGACGGATCTCGGTCTGAAGAACGTCTGGGTCAAAGACGATGGCCGTCAGCCTACCGCCTCCTTCAAGGATCGCGCCAGTGCGATTGCGGTGGTCAAGGCCAAACAAAAAGGCGCACCCATCATTACCACAGCCAGTACCGGAAATGCTGCCGCCGCTTTAAGCGGTCTGTGTGCCAGCGTGCAGCAGGCGAACGTCATCTTTGTTCCGGAAACCGCCCCCCAGGCCAAAATTGCCCAATTGCTGGTCTTCGGATCCCGCGTCTTTCTGGTCAAAGGAAGCTATGATGATGCTTTTGAGCTTTGCCTGCAGGCCACCCGGGCATACGGCTGGTACAATCGGTGCTCCGGTTTCAATCCCTATATGATCGAAGGCAAAAAAACTGCTGCCTATGAAATCTGTGAACAAATGGAATGGCAGGCGCCGGACTGCATTTTTGTCTCAGTGGGGGATGGTTGTATTATCGGCGGCTTGCACAAGGGCCTAAAAGATCTACATGCCATGGGGTGGATCGATAAAATGCCTAAACTGATGGGAGTGCAGGCTGCAGGCAGCAGCTATCTATACGCGGCCTGGAAAAACAGCGAAGACATATTGACTAAAAAACCGATCCTGGCGCATACGGTGGCAGACAGCATCAGCGCGGGTTTGCCGCGGGACCGCATCAAGGCTCTTTCAGCCGTAACGGAGACCGGCGGCGCCTTTATCTGTGTTGAGGACGACGAGATACTGGCTGCCATACCCGAATTGGCGCGCAGCACGGGCGTATTTGCAGAGCCTGCCGGCGCGGCCGCTTACGCCGGCCTGGTAAAGGCAGTGGACCAACAACTGGTGTCCGGTAATGAAACCATCGTGGTTCTGAATACCGGCAATGGTTTAAAGGATGTCACCGGCGCCATGCAGGCGGTTGAGCAGGTCGGAACCCAGCCGTTTCGGGTCGACCCGGACATAAAGGCCCTCCAGCAGGTGGTGGATGAGTGGAGCGAGGCCTGAATCAGCCTCACGCAAAGACGCCAAGGCGCTAAGTTTTTAATAATTTTCTTTATGCTTTTTCTTTCGCGGGCTTTGCGGCTTTGCGTGCGAAAAGATGCTCACAGCAACTTCTTAAGAGGAGATGGTATCGTGATTGATTTAACCATTGTTCCTGAAGGACGTGATAGGGCTGTTCAAAGAGCCAAAGAAAAAAACATCATCATCCCCACCCTAAAGCAGCAACAAAATCCCGGCCACATTCCGGAGGCCATCGTCTCCCGCTTGAAAAATATCGGGCTGTGGGACATCGATCCATTAAATCTTTTCCGGATCACCTGGCATAATGAGCCGGTGGCCCAGGGGGGCGGATTTGGTGATGTGAATTTCATTGAATTTCCCGGGGCGCTGACCGGCGTTGAGGCGCGCATTATAGCCATTGTCGGTAAATGGTTCCCAACCGGGGCGCACAAGGTGGGTGCAGCATTTGGCTGCCTGGTTCCCCGGCTGGTGACCGGCCAGTTTGATCCCACGACCCAAAAGGCCGTCTGGCCCTCAACGGGCAACTACTGCCGCGGCGGTGCTTACGATTCCACCCTGCTGGGCTGTGAATCCATTGCCATCCTTCCGGAAGGCATGAGTCAGGAACGCTTTGACTGGCTTACTTCCGTATCCGGGGAAGTTATCAAAACCCCGGGCAGCGAAAGCAATGTCAAAGAAATTTTCGACAAATGCTGGGAGTTGCGGAAATCCGGACAGGATCTGACCATTTTCAATCAGTTTGATGAGTTCGGTAATTACCTCTGGCACCATGAAATCACGGGTCCGGCGGTGCTGGAAGTCCTTGAACGCATCATAGGCCCCAAAGATAAGTTTTGCGGCTTTATGTCGGCCACCGGGTCGGCCGGAACGATTGCCTGTGGAGATTTTCTCAAAAAGCAGTTTCCGACGAGTAAAATAGTAGCCAGCGAAGCGCTGCAGTGCCCGACGCTGCTCCACAATGGATTCGGTGAACACCGCATCGAGGGCATCGGAGACAAGCATGTGCCCTGGATTCACAATGTCAAAAACCTCGATATGGTTGTGGCAGTTGACGATGAGGTCCCCATCAGCCTGATGCGCCTGTTTAACGAGCCGGCCGGTAAAAAATATCTTGCCACCAAAGGCGTTTCAACTCAGCTTCTGGATATGCTGGATCTGCTGGGCATATCCTGCATTGGAAACCTGGTGACGGCCATTAAGTTCGCGCGCTATTATGAATTGGGTGAAAATGATATTGTCATGACGGTGTTAACCGACTCCATGGAGATGTACACCAGCCGGCTGGTCGAACTCAACCAGAAACGCGGCGAATTTACGGATAGCGATGCAGCTGCCTTATATGCCCGCCATATCGAGGGGCTGACCATCGACAATATGGAAGAGCTGACCTACTACGGGCGCAAGCGCATTCACAATCTCAAATACTATACCTGGGTTGAGCAGCAGGGCAAAACCTATGAAGAGATTCAACGCCAATGGTATGACGATGATTACTGGGAAAGCATCCCCGCCAATGCGGATCAAATCGATGCCCTGATCGAGGAATTTAATTCCAGGACGGGGCTGCTTAAAACACTCTAATGTACCAAAGTGTCGGGTTACAAGATACAGTTTTCTGGCTACCTACTTCGACTCGACTGCCTTCGACTCGAGCTACTTTCGGCCTGAGCTCAAGTCGAAGGCAGGCCGAGAGTAGCGCGTCGCAGGCTGGCAGCTGTGCGCTGGTTTTATGCAGCGGCGTAAGACCCTACTTTTTGATTCTTTATGCACCATAAAAAAGCCGAGGACGCCTAAGAGGAAGCGTACAAAAAGGAACATACGATTTCGTCCTCGTCGTCGTCCTCGTACTCGTTCTCGAAAGAACAAACCATGTGCAACCATAAACGAGAAACTCGAAACGCACATCCCATAACCTTTGAACCCTGAGCCTTGGAACCTGACGTAAAAGGGATTTGACATGAACATCGATTTTAAGAAGGTTTATGAAAAAGCGGAGAGCTACAAGCCAGCGATATCGCGATTTCTGCGCGATATGATCGCCATTCCCAGCGAAAGCCGCCAGGAAGAAAAGGTCATTCAGCGGATCAAACAGGAAATGGAAGCGGTCGGTTTCGACCGGGTGGACATCGATCCCATGGGCAATGTCCTGGGGTATATTGGAAACGGGCAGCACCTGATTGCCATGGACGCCCACGTGGACACCGTGGGTGTCGGGGATCCGGACCAATGGGATTATGATCCGTATCGGGGGTATGAAGATGATGAGATCATCGTCGGGCGCGGCGCCAGCGACCAGGAAGGCGGTATGGCCGCCATGGTGTATGCCGGCAAAATGATCAAGGATCTGGACCTAAAGGACGATTACACGCTTTTGGTCACCGGAACCGTTCAGGAGGAAGACTGTGATGGTCTCTGCTGGCAATATATCATCAATGAAAGCAAGATCCGTCCCGAATTTGTTGTTTCCACCGAACCCACTTCCTGCCGGATTTACAGGGGGCAGCGGGGCCGGATGGAAATCAAAGTATCCACCAGCGGTATCAGCTGTCATGGCTCGGCTCCAGAAAGAGGCGACAATGCGATTTTCAAAATGGCGCCGATCCTCAATGAGCTCCAGGATTTAAACGGCCGTTTGAAGGAAGACGACTTTTTAGGCAAGGGATCGCTGACGGTTTCAGAAATTTTTTTCAGTTCGCCCTCACGCTGCGCGGTTGCCGACGGTTGCTGGATCTCCATTGATCGGCGTCTGACGACCGGTGAGACCGGTGAAAGCGCTTTGCAAGAAATTCGGGATCTGCCCGCAGTTAAAGAGACGGATGCCCAGGTGGTGATGTATACCTATGATCGACCATCCTATACCGGCCTTGTTTATGCGACGGATTCTTATTTTCCGGCCTGGACCCTTGAAGAAAAACATCCGGCCTGTCAGGCTCTGGTGGCCGGCTATCAAAACCTCTTCGGCAAAGATCCGGTTGTTGACAAGTGGACATTTTCCACCAACGGGGTGGCCATCACCGGGATGTCCGAAATTCCCTGTATCGGGTTTGGCCCGGGCCATGAAGATCAGGCTCACGCTCCCAACGAGAAGACCTGGAAAAGCGAGCTGGTGCAGGCCACAGCCATGTATGCTGTGATACCGGCCATATATGTGAAACAATTTACCCGCAATTAGTTTTTGCATGAAAATAGATGAGAGTCTTATTTAGTATTTAATCATCTAAGGCTTTTACAAAAATAACCTAAAAGCCACTTTACCGCAAAAGTAAACGGATGATGATCTATTTTATTTCTCATCTATTTTCACCCTTTGGTCTTCGCTTTCAGCTACGCCCCAACAAGTCGGGCGAGCCGGAGGCTTCCATCTGCTGCGTTATTAAGGACGAGCATAGTACACTATAGCCTCGCCCTTAGGTGCCTTGCATATGAAAACCTCCGACTCGTGCAAAAATTCCGTATTCTTAGGGTGTATAGACAGGATGAGCGAAAATGCCCAAATTGCTCGTTATCGCCATCGGCGGCAATTCATTGATAAAAGACCCTCTTCATCAGCGGGTCGAGGATCAATACGCCGCTATTTGTGAAACCGCCGGGCCGATTGTTGATCTTATCGAAGACGGCTACCAGACGGTCATCAGCCATGGAAACGGCCCTCAGGTCGGTTTTATTTTGCGACGATCAGAAATAGCCTACACGCATGAAGGGCTGCATTTTGTGCCCCTGGCCAGCTGTGTGGCCGACACCCAGGGCGCTCTCGGGTACCAGATCCAGCAGGCTCTGGAAAATGAATTTAAAGAGCGGCAACTGACCCGTAAAGCGGTGACGGTCGTCACGCGGGTCGAAGTCGATCCGGATGATCCCTCTTTTGTTGATCCGAACAAGCCCATCGGTTCGTTTTATGACGAACAGCAGATCCTAAACCTGCAAAAAGATCACCCGGACTGGACGATTATGCATGATGCCGGTCGGGGTTACCGGCGGGCGGTGCCGTCTCCGAAACCGATCCGAATTGTCGAGCTGGACGCCATTCAAACACTCATCCACCAGGGATTTTGCGTCGTCGCCATCGGTGGTGGGGGTATACCGGTGATCCGCCTGAGCGATGGCACGCTTGAAGGTCGCGATGCTGTGATCGACAAAGACCATGCCTCAAGTCTGCTGGCAACCCATCTAAACGCGGACATCTTGTTGATATCCACTGCCGTTGACAATGTTTTTTTGAATTTCGGAACAGCTGACCAAAAGGCCTTGGACGCCATCAGTCCTGGGGAGGCCAGACGCTTTATGGCCGATGGTCATTTTGCTGCCGGCAGTATGCGGCCTAAAATTCAAGCGGCGCTTGAGTTTATCGAACACGGCGGTGATACCGCGATCATTACAAGCCCGCATCTATTAAAGGCAGCCGTCAGGGGCGATGCTGGCACGCGCATCTGCCGCGAGGTGGCATAATCACTATGAGTCCGGAGCAAAACGATTTAATCACCACGAAAGCACGAAAGTTTGAAAACATGAAAAATAAAAATAAAATTTAGTGCTTCCTGCTTTCGTATTTTCGTGGCTTGCCAGGGGCTAAATATTTAACCACAAAGAACACGAAGGACACAAAGAAGACAAATTTTTTTGATCTCTTTACAACCTTCGTGAACTTCGTGCGCTTCGTGGTAATTTTAAACATTTATATAACCGCTCGTTAGATTGAGATAAAAACCTATGATCAAATTTACATTAAACGGCACAGACACATCCTATGACGGTGACCCCAAACGGTCTTTGTTAAACTATTTAAGAGAGACCGCAGGCATCGTCTCAGCAAAAAACGGTTGCAGCGGGGAAGCCACCTGCGGTGCCTGCCTGGTGGAGGTCGATGCTAAACCGGCACTTTCCTGTGTAACGCCCATGCAAAAGGTCAACGGTGCCCGCATCATCACCATTGAAGGGTTTCCCAAAAGTTTGCGCCAAACCCTCGGCCGGGCATTTGTGGCCAAAGGCGCTGTGCAGTGTGGTTTTTGCACACCCGGGTTTTTATCGCGTGCCAAAATACTTCTGGAGCACAATCCTCAACCCAGTCGGCACGAAATCATCAAGGCCCTGCGGTTTAACCTGTGCCGTTGCACCGGTTATATCAAAATTGTCGATGCCATCGAACTGGCGGCTGAGCACATCCGAAAAAATCAGGAGCTTCAGTTATCCGCTAGCGGCAAGGTGGGGACCTCTCAACCCAAATACGATGCTTACGACAAGGCTGTGGGTCGAAGCGCCTTTATTGATGATATGCACATCGATGGCATGCTGCATGCTGCATTAAAATTCAGCGATCATCCCCGGGCGCAAATCCGCAAGATCGATGTTACCGCAGCCGAAAACATGCCGGGTGTTGTGCGGGTCTTCAAAGCCGGTGACATCCCCGGCGAACGCACCATCGGCGTGATACACCAGGACTGGCCGGTCATGATTGCAGCCGGCGAAACCACGCGGTATATTGGGGATGTTCTGGCCGGCGTTGTGGCTGAAAATGAAGCGATTGCCCGCCGTGCGGTTGCGGCCATCGCTGTGGAATATGATGTCCAGGAGCCGCTAACGGATGTGCACCTTGCCGAAATCAGCCCCATCCGAGTCCACGAATCCGGCAACCTGTTGGGTGTATCCCATATACAACGCGGCGACGACATTGATTCGGTTCTCAAGGCATCGGCCTACCTGGTAGAAGCCACATTTGAAACCCAGCGGGTAGAGCACGGGTTTTTAGAAACCGAGGTTGCGATTGCGTTGCCGATGGGCTCAGATGGGATTGAGCTATACGTTCAAAGCCAGGGCGTATATGAGGATCAGCGACAGATCGCCTGCATTCTCGGTGTTTCCAGCGACAAGGTCAGCGTCAAACTAGTACCCACCGGCGGAGGATTCGGCGGCAAGGAAGATTTGACCGTTCAGGGGCACGCGGCTGTTTTCAGTTTTCTTCTGCAAAAGCCGGTCAAGGTCAGCTTAAACCGTGCCGAATCCATTCGCATGCACCCCAAGCGCCACCCCTTTCACATGCAATATGCCGTGGGCTGTGATGAAAACGGCAAGCTGACCGGACTGTCCGCACGCATTGTGGGAGATACCGGTGCTTATGCCTCATTAGGGGCCGAAGTGCTGGAACGAGCTGCCGGCCATGCCACCGGGGCCTATTTTGTGCCCCATGTCGATATCGAATCCAAAGCCGTTTATACCAACAATATCCCCTGTGGCGCCATGCGGGGCTTTGGTGTCAATCAGGTCACCTTTGCCATGGAAGGCTGCATCGAGCAGTTGTGCGCACAGGGCGGATTTGACCCCTGGCAGTTTCGTTTCGATAATGTTCTTGATACCGGCAAGGCCACCGCCACCGGGCAAATTCTGGGCGAAGGTGTTGGTCTGAAGGAAACACTGCTGGCTGTCAAAGATGAGTTTTACGCAGCCCAAACAGCCGGACTGGCCTGTGGTATTAAAAATTGCGGCATTGGCAACGGGGTGCTCGAAGAGTGTGAGGTAAAAATTGAAATCAAATCTAAAGACCACATTCTATTGCAGCACGGTTGGACCGAAATGGGCCAGGGAGTGGATACCGTCGCCCAGCAAATTCTCTGCGAAGAAATTGGAATTGCTGATCCGAGCTGTATCGAAGTCAGCGTCAACACGAAATCCAAAGCACGGGCCGGCATGACCACTGCCAGCCGTGCGACGTTCCAGATGGGCCATGCCATCATCAGCGCCGCGCGTGATCTCAAAAAGGATCTGACCACTCGCAGTCTGGCGCAATTGAGCGGCAAGGTTTACAGCGGTCGCTGGGTTTGTGACTGGACGACCCGCCTCGGTGAGCCGGGCGATGTCCAGACCCATTATTCTTACGGCTATGCCACCCATCTGGTGATACTGGACGAGAACGGCCAGGTGGACCGTGTCATCGCAGCCCATGACGGCGGGCGGGTCATCAACCCCACCCTGTTTGAAAGCCAGATCGAAGGGGCGGTCGTCATGGGGCTTGGCTATGCGCTCAGCGAAGAGCTCCCGATGGAAGGCGGCCAACTGAAAACCAAACGTTACGGCAAGATGGGAATCCCGCGCATCAAACACGTGCCGCCCATAGGGGTTAAGATGGTGGAAGTCAAAGACCCTCTGGGCCCTTATGGTGCTAAAGGGGTCGGGGAGATCGGCAACATCCCGACCGCCGGCGCTGTTGCCAATGCGCTCTTTCAGTATGATGGACTGCCGCGTTATCGATTACCCATGAAGAAAATGCCTAAAGTTTAAAATGCCTAAAATGACTAAAGTTAAGGTATTCTGTCGATCGTATTCTATCAAAACTGATAGATATGATTATTAATTTCGATGAATTGTTGTATACAAGAATCTTCAAATATTAGGGTTTAAGAAGCTGGAGCGTAGCGACACCAAAATTTTAGGCACTTTTAATTTTAGATCATTTCAGGCATTTATTGGCTAGTCCGCATTAGATTTATATGCAAAAAGCCGTGATAAATTATCAATCAACAGAAAAAGGTTGATGGCTATGACACTTTACTTAAAGGATGCCACTTTTATCGATTGGAAAACCCTGGCGTTTACATCCACCCATCTGGCGGTTTCGTCCGGTGATGATGGCGGTATCCAATTTCTGGATACATTGCCGCCGGAGGGTGATCTGGGCGCCGATGAGAGGATTCTGGATTGCCACCAACGACTGGTTACAAGGGCGTTCGGTTGCGGTCATCATCATATTTATTCCGCTCTGGCCAGGGGGATGCCAGCGCCAGCGAAAATTCCGCAAAATTTTTCAGAAATTCTGCAGTACGTCTGGTGGCACCTGGATAAATCCCTCAACACCGAGATGATCGAAGCCAGTGCCCTGGTTTCGGCCCTGTATTGCGCTAAAAATGGCGTAACTTTTGTCATCGATCATCATGCATCACCGTTTGCCATTGACGATTCACTGGAAACCATCGCCGGGGCATTTGATCGTGTCGGCATCTCCCATTTACTGTGTTATGAAATATCCGACCGCGATGGGGATGGCCCCAAGGAAAAAGGCCTGCAGGAAACCGACTCCTTTTTGAGCTCCGGCCGGCGAGGCCATATCGGCCTGCATGCTTCGTTTACCGTTGGTGACGATTTGCTCAAACGGGCCATTGATCTGGCCCACAAGCATAACACCGGCCTACATGTGCATGTTGCCGAGGATGCGATCGATCAGGAATCCTGCATGAAGCATTACAACAAACGGGTGGTGGAGCGCTTTGCGGAAGCCGGTGCGCTGGAGCTGTCAAAATCGATTTTTTCACATTGCATCCATCTAGATGAACGCGAAAAGCAGCTGCTACGGGAATCCGATATTTACGTCGTTCAGAACACCGAGAGTAACTTGAATAATAATGTGGGTGTGACCAACTACCAGGAGCTGGGTGAAAATATCATCCTCGGAACCGACGGAATGCACAGCGATATGCTGCGAAGCGCCAAAGCCGCCTTTTTGAACGGTCAGGCAACAGAAGGTCTGGGTATGGACACGGTTTACAGCCGTTTCCGCAAGGTGCACGAATATATCCGGAAAAATGGATTTAACGGCGACGGTGAAAATAATCTGGTCATTTTAGATTATGATTCCCCGACGGATATCAATGCCGGTAATTTTTTAGGGCACTTTGTCTATGGAATCGATGCCCGCCATGTGGATTGCGTTATCGCCGGCGGCAGGCTGATCGTTGAAAATAGAAGGCTGCTGACAGCTGATGAAGGCGAGATCTTGGCATTCTCACGCGAAATGGGCCGAAAGCTGTGGGAAAAATTGTAGATTGAATATTGAAAATTGAATATTTGTCGCTGTCGCTTCGCTCCGTCTAATTTATAATGGATGCGCCGGAGACGCACCTTAAATATTCAATATTCAATTTACAATATTCAATAGCATGTGGAGGATTAAAACGAATGGATAAAGCCGAATTATCAAAGCACATCAAATCCCTGGCGAAGTTGAGTACCGTTGCGATGGTTGACAATGATTTTCTGCTGACCTGGGATAAATCTGAAGATGAAATAGCCGCCACGCTGCAGACAGCGGAAATATTGCGCGCTCTGCGCCAGAACAATATATCCAGCCGTGTATTTGAAACCGGGTTGGCCATTTCCATATTCAGAGACCAATCCACCCGAACCCGTTTTAGTTTTGCCAGTGCCTGCAATTTACTCGGACTGGCCATCCAGGAGCTTGATGAGGAAAAATCACAGGTTGCCCACGGAGAAACCGTAAGGGAAACTGCCAATATGATTTCCTTTCTAACGGAGGTTATTGGTATCCGGGACGACATTTATATCGGAGAGGGCCACACCTATATGTTAGAAGTGGCCCGGGCGGTGAGCCAGGGACACCAGGAGGGTGTGTTGCCCCAGCGGCCCACATTGGTCAACCTGCAATGCGATATCGATCATCCTACGCAGACGATGTCCGATGCCCTCCATCTAATCCATTATTTTGGCGGCGTTCAAGAGCTTAAGGGCAAGAAAATCGCCATGTCCTGGGCTTACTCGCCCTCCTACGGTAAGCCGCTGTCGGTTCCCCAGGGCATTATCGGGCTGATGACCCGCTTCGGAATGGACGTTGTGCTGGCTCATCCCGAAGGATACAGCCTGATGCCCGAGGTAGTGGAAGTTGCACAAAAAAACAGCAAACAATTCGGAGGGTCCTTCAGCCAGGTGACGAGCATGGCGGAGGCCTTTAAAGATGCCGACATCGTTTATCCGAAAAGCTGGGCACCTTTCAGCGTTATGGAAGAGCGCACCCGCTTTCTGCAGGATGGCGATCGTAAGGGACTCCAGGCGCTTGAAAAACGCTGTTTGGAGATCAACAAAAACCATATCGATTGGGAATGCACCGAAAAGCTGATGAAAACCACCCGGCAAGGCCAAGCCCTTTATATGCACTGTTTACCGGCTGACATCAGCGGCGTCAGTTGCGAGAGCGGTGAAGTGGAGGCTTCGGTATTCGAGCGTTACCGGGTCCCGCAGTACAACCAGGCCGGATATAAACCGTACATTATTGCGGCCATGATTTTTTTGAGTAAGTTTGAGAATCCAGCGGATAAGTTAAGCGAACTGGTTCACCAGGCCCAACAGAGGATGTATTGAAAATTGAATATTGTATATTGAATATTTGTGGAAGTCGCTCCGCTCCTTCATTATTATTTTTTTCTAAAACCGACGCGCCGGAGGCGGACCTCAAATATTCAATATTCAATCGACAATATTCAATCACGGAGGAGTTTTATGAGCGACAAATTTAGCTGTTGCCCGATTGACCGTTTACTGCAATGGATTCTGGAAGAAGAAAAGCAGGGTCAGATCTTCGGGATTCGCAAAGCGCTTTTCTTTGTGCCACAGCCTGACGATGTTTTCAAAATGCAGCGTTACCGTCAGACGCTGGAAACGCCCATCGGGGTGGCCGCCGGTCCGCACACCCAGCTCTCCCAGAACATTATCAGTGCCTGGCTGACCGGTGCCCGGTATATTGAGCTCAAAACCATCCAAACGCTGGATGAGCTGGAAGTAACCAAGCCCTGTATCGACATGACCGATGAGGGCTATAATTGCGAATGGTCCCAGGAGCTCAAGCTGGAGCAGTCCTTTAATGAATATCTGAACGCCTGGATTATCGCGCACATTCTCAAAGACAAATTCGGCTGGGGCGAACCCGACTCAGCCGGATTTATTTTTAATATGAGCGTCGGCTATAATATGGAGGGCATCCTTAACTCCAATGTTCAACATTTTCTGGACAAGATGGCGGGCTGTGGCGCAGAAAAAAGCGCCAAGATCGATCGACTGGCCAGATTTTATCCCCGGGTTCGGGATTTAACCATACCTGATAAACTGACCGATAATATCACCATTTCCACCATGCACGGCTGCCCGCCAGATGAGGTCGAGAAGATCGGCCGCTATTTCATCGAAGAGCGCCGACTGCACACCACCATCAAGTTAAACCCGACGCTGTTGGGGCCCCAAAAGCTGCGACATATCTTAAACGATACATTGGGGTTTGAGGTGAAAGTGCCGGATCTGGCTTTTGAGCACGATCTGAAATATGAGGCCGGAGTAGCGTTAATCAAATCGTTGCAGGCCAGCGCCGAAAAAGTCGGCGTTGAATTTAATCTGAAACTGACCAATACGCTGGAGACAACCAACCGTCATCAAAACCTGCCGGATAACGAGCAAATGGTCTACATGAGCGGGAGGGCGCTGCATCCGATCAGCATCCATCTGGCCGCGCGCCTGCAGAATGAAATTAACGGACAGCTGGATATCAGCTTTTCAGCCGGCACCGATTGCTTTAATGTGGCCGATATTTTGGCATGTGGTTTGCGGCCGGTCACTGTTTGTTCAGATATACTGAAGCCAGGGGGTTACGGACGACTAAGCCAGTATCTTGAAGAAATTTCAACACGCTTTGCAGAAGCCGGTGCCGACTCCGTTGATACGTATATTACATCTCGGGCGCAAGCCGGGGATTTGAGGCAGGCGGCTTTGCAAAACCTCAAGACCTATGCGGCGACTGTGGTTACCGATACGACCTATCAAAAATCGAATTTTCCCTATGAAAATATCAAGACGCCACGGGATCTGACCGCCTTTGACTGTGTCCAAGCACCGTGCGTGGCCACCTGCCCGGCCAGCCAGGATATTCCGGGCTACATGTACTACACGGCTCTGGGGAATTATCAGAAGGCCATGGATGCCATTTTGGAAACCAACCCCTTTCCCAATATGCAGGGAATGGTCTGTGATCATCTGTGCCAATACAAATGCATCCGTATGAATTATGACCGTTCTTTGTTGATCCGGGAGATCAAGCGCTTTGTGGCCCAACAGCAGGATCGCGTCGTTCCCCGTAAACCGGCTGCGCCCAATGGGCTTAAAGTGGGCATTATCGGCGCCGGCCCATCCGGTCTGGCCTGCGCGTATTTTCTGGTTTTAGATGGTTTTGAAGTCGATATTTACGAAACCAAGGATAAGCCCGGTGGTATGGCAGCCGACGGTATACCCAGCTTTCGTCTGGATGATGCCAGCCTCAAAAAGGATATCGAGGGCATTGTTGCCCTGGGGGTCAACATTCATTACGGAGCGGCCGTTAATTTGAAACGATTTGAGCAGCTCAGAAACACCTATCAATACGTGTATATTGCGGTGGGTGCGCAAAGCGGGCTGAATCTGGGTATTCCCGGTGAAGATGCACCGGGGGTATTTGATCAGATCAGCTTCCTAAAAGCGGTCAACCGCAACCAGGCGCCTGAGCTGGGCAAAAATGTGGTCGTGATCGGTGGCGGCAATTCGGCCATGGATGCTGCGCGCACCGCCAATCGACTGGTGGGCCCGGATGGGCGGGTCAGTGTTGTTTACCGGCGCACACGGGAAGAAATGCCGGCGGACCAGGAAGAGATAGAGGCCACCGTCGCTGAAGGCGTCGAATTGATTGAGCTGACGGCGCCGGAGTGTCTTTTGGTGGAAGATGGGCGTGTGAAATCCAATGTCTGCTTCAAGATGGAGCTGGGCGAGATCGATGCCAGCGGGCGGCCGCGACCGATAAAAATCGAGGGGACTGAATTTGAAATCCAGGTGGACAACGTGATTTCCGCTATCGGTCAGCGGGTCGAACTGGATTTTTTTCCGGAAGATGAGATACTGCCAGATCCTGTCACACTTGAAACCCAGCTGCCCAATGTCTTTGCCGGCGGTGATGCCGTGCGCGGTGCCTCCACCCTGATCAAAGCTATCGGTGATGGCAAGCGCGTGGCTGAAACCATCAGGCGAAAGGCCGCTGTCGAATTTGCTATTCCAACCGGCTGCAGCGACCGCAAACTCGATCTGGAAAGCCTGCAAGTTGCCCAGGCCCGGCGCGTGTTCGGCCCGCATGTACCGGAGACCGCTGCCGATCAACGGCATGGTTTTGACCTGGTGATCCAAACACTGGAGGAAGCATCGGCTCAGCAGGAAGCTCGACGCTGCCTGCAATGCGATCTGCTGTGTAATATCTGCACTACGGTTTGTCCCAATCGGGCCAATATTGCTTACGCGTTAGATCCGATCGAATATAACGTAAAACAAGTCGTGCGTTCCGATAAAGATGTCCTTATCGAGAACTTAGAAGCGGTAAGCATTAACCAGCAGTTTCAGATCATCAACATCGGCGATTTTTGTAACGAGTGCGGCAACTGCACCACCTTTTGTCCGACCAACGGTGCACCATACCGCACAAAACCCAAGTTTTATTTGAGTCCGGATAGCTTTGAAACTGAAAAAAACGGTTATATGTTTGACGATGGTGTTTTAAAAGCCAGAGTTGATGGGCGAGCGGAAAGCTTAACCCGCCAGGCGGGCCATCTGATTTATGAAACCCCGGACATCAGAGCGCGGTTGAATTTAAAAACGCTCGCGGTTGAAGAAGCATCGTTGCTGACTGATGTGGACGGCCCGATCGATCTGCGCCACGCTGCCCGGATGGCCGTTTTATATACGGCCCTGAAAGATCTACCTATATTCAAGCACTCAATTGAGTGAAACTCAATTGAGCAGTTATTCGTTATTTGTTATTGGTTATATGGATTCACGATAGCCTGAATTTATGAAAAGCGACGTTCGAAGCCAATAACGAATAACAGATAACCAATACCTTCCAGTCGAACATCTTTGAACTGTGATTGGATTTACCCATGGGCGCTATTTTGCTAAAAAACTGTTTTTACATATTCGTGGCTGCGGATGAGGAAGCCCGGCGCGGTGAAGATATTCTAATCCGGGATAATCGCATTGCCAAAATTAATGCTGCGATTTCAGATCCGGTTGATCGGGTTATCGATTGTTCGACCTGTGTGGTCATACCGGGCTTTGTGAATACGCATCACCACTTTTATCAGACCCTGACGCGCAATCTGCCCGCGGTTCAAAATGCCGAGCTGTTTGACTGGCTGGTCTATCTGTATGAGATCTGGAAATATCTGGACGAGGAGGCCGTATATTATGCTTCCTTGTTGGCCATGGGGGAGTTGCTCAAGACCGGGTGCACGTGCTCGACTGATCACCATTATGTATATCCGCAAAATGTCAGCGGGGATTTGATTGGCATTCAATTTAAGGCCGCTGCAAACCTGGGTATGCGGCTGTCACCGACCCGGGGCTCCATGTCCTTGAGTAAAAAGGACGGGGGACTACCGCCCGACAGTGTCGTGCAGACCGAAGATCAGATTCTTGAAGACAGTGAACGCGTCATTCAGCAGTATCACGACAAAAGTGAGCTGGCCATGCGCAAAATCATCCTGGCGCCTTGCAGTCCGTTTTCGGTGACCGAAGCGCTGATGAAGGAGACGGTCAAACTGGGACGCCGCTACAGCGTGTATTTGCATACGCATCTGGCGGAAACCCGCGACGAAAACGAATTCTGCCTTGAAAACTACGGACGCAAGCCTTTGCAGCTGATGGAGGAATGCGAGTTTATTGGTCGAGACGTATCCTATGCTCATGGCATCCATTTTAACGATCAGGAGCTGCAACGACTGGCGGACACCGGCACCCACATCGCGCATTGTCCAACATCCAACATGCGATTGGGATCTGGAATCTGCCGTGTCAAAGAGATGCTGTCACTCGGGATCAACGTAGGGCTGGCGGTGGATGGCAGCGCTTCCAATGATTCATCCGATATGCTCGGAGAGCTGCGCAATGCCCTGCTGCTGCAGCGGGTTCATTACGGGGCCGCAGCCCTGTCTACCCTGGATGTGATGAAGATGGGTACGGAAAATGGTGCCCGCCTGCTGGGTTTTGAAAAGGTCGGTAAAATAAAGGAAGGCTGGGCTGCGGATCTGGCCGTATTTAACGTCGGTAAGCTGGAATACAGCGGGTCGCTGGCCGATCCTCTGGCTGCCATTATTTTCTCCGGTTACAATCATGGCGCCGAATATACCATCGTGAATGGCCGAATTACTGTGGAGCAGGGCAGGCTGATCGGATTTGATGAAACGGAGATCATGAACAAGTGCAACGCCATATCAGAGAGAATGCTTAATGCTTAACGGATGAAATGTTTTTTGCCACTAAGACACAAAGTCACAAGGAGAGTTTATATTCATCTGATTATTTATGTTCTTTGTGTTCTTCGTGCTCTTGGTGCCTTTTTGGCTTAAACAAGTGTTTAACAGATTTTTATTTGCCACAAAGACCCAAAGCCACCAAGACTGAATTATATTACTTTATGTTTTGTGCCCTTCGTGATCTTTGTGTCTTCGTGGTGAATCTTTATTCTCTCGCAAAGACGCTAAGGCGCAAAGATTTTCTATTTTTAATATCCCTTTGCGAGCTTGGCGGCTTAGCGTGAGGCTTTGTTTTCCGGTTTAGCCGGGTCAGGAGATGCCATGCAAAATTCAAAGAACGCCGTCGATCCCGCCCTGGAGATTGTTTACGGGCTGAATGACAGACCCCCTCTGGGCGAAACCCTGTTTGCGGCCCTGCAGCATCTGTTGGCCATCATTGTCGGCATTATGACGCCACCGCTGATCATTGCCAATGTGCTGGGATTCTCCCCGGAAATGAAGGCCTATCTGATCAGCATGGCGCTTTTCGTATCCGGCCTGGCCACTTTTATTCAGGTTAAAAGAATCGGACCGGTTGGATCAGGACTCCTGAGCATTCAGGGGACCAGCTTTGCCTTTTTGGGCGCCATTATTTCCATCGGGCTTGCGGCCAAAAAGTCCGGCGCCTCCCAGGAGGAGATCCTGTGTATGATTTTAGGTGTATGTTTTGTGGGGTCTTCTATTGAAATGATCTTCAGCCGCTTTATTCCCTTGCTGCGTAAGATCATCACCCCCTTGGTCAGCGGCATTGTCGTTACCCTGATCGGCCTATCATTGCTTAAGGTCGGTATTACCGATTTTGGCGGCGGCAAATGGCTACTGGACAATAAGCCTGAATTATTTGCCAGCGGGACCAACATTTTCCTGGGCGCGCTGGTACTGTGTACCATCATTTTTTTAAACCGTAGCCAGAACAAATTTGTTCGCATGAGCGCCATTGTTATCGGTCTGGTGCTGGGTTATGCTGTGGCCGCCATGCTGGGTAAGGTCAATTTTGCGAGGCTGGGCGACATGAGCTGGCTGGCTGTTCCCCATCCGTTTAAATATGGATTTTTTAGTTTTTCGTGGACCGCATTTATTCCAATTGCGCTGCTTTACCTGATTACAACAGTTGAATCCATCGGTGATCTAACCGCTACTTCGATGGTTTCTAAACAGCCCATTAGCGGGGACCGATATTTTAAAACCATATCCGGCGGGATCCTGGGTGATGGGGTCAACTCGGCCCTGGCAGCTCTTTTTAATTCTTTTCCAAACACCACCTTCAGTCAGAATAATGGTGTTATTCAGCTTACCGGAGTTGCCAGCCGCAAGGTCGGTTATTTTATTGCTCTGTTTCTGGTTATCGTCGGCATGTTTCCGGTAGTAGGCGGTATATTCAGCATTATCCCCAATTCCGTGCTGGGCGGAGCCACCATTATTATGTTTGGGACGGTTGCAGCAGCCGGTATTAAAATCATCGCTTCCAGCGTTATCAATCGCCGCGGTATGCTGATCATGGCCATATCCCTGGGCATGGGTCTGGGCGTTGTTTTCGTTCCCCAGATACTGGGCAAGTTCCCGGATATCATTCAAAAAATATTTGGTTCGGCCATTACCACCGGCGGCCTGACAGCTATTTTTTTAAATATCGTACTGCCGCGCGGGGGCGTGATGGAGGAGCGGGTGAAAGATGAACCCGAACCCACGAGTGTGTAAGAAAAGAAATTGAATATTGAAAATTGAATAATGAATATTTTAGGAATGCTATCTTGTATAAAGATGCTTGTCATAAAAATGAAGGGGCGTAGCGACTTCCATAAATGTTCAATTTACAATATTCAATCTTCAATATTTTTTTAACGTAGCGTAGCGAATTCAGTAAATAATCAATATTCACTATTCAATAAGGAGTCATTTCCAATGGCAATCGGCAAATCCGTCAAACGCGTTGACGCGGTGGCCAAAGTTACCGGTCGAGCGCGTTATACCGATGACTTTTACATGCCCGGAATGCTCGTGGCCAAATATCTGCGCAGCACCATCGCCCATGGCCGCGTGAGAAAGATTGATACCCGTAAAGCCAGGCAATACCCCGGCGTTGAAGCGGTCTTCACCTATAAAGATGTTCCCAAAACCAAATTTGCCACCGCCGGTCATCCCTACTCACTGGATGCGGCCCATAAGGATGTGGCGGACCGCCTGCTGCTTACCCAGCATGTCCGCTACTGGGGTGATGAAATTGCCATCGTGGTGGCTGAAAACAACATCATTTTACAGGAAGCCCTGAGGCTGATCGAGGTGGAATATGAAAATTACGAGCCTCTGGTAAGCCCGCAGGCCTCTTTGGCAAAAGGCGCACGTGAAATTCATGCCGGCTCGAAAAATGTCATCGGTGAATCTCAATATACGGTCGGCGGAAAGATCGATGATGCCCTGACCAAGGCCGACATTACGCTTGAAAACGAATATCACACCCAGATGTGTCAGCACTGTCATATCGAAAACCATATTGCCTATGCCTATATGGATGATCTGGAGCATATCGTCGTGGTGTCATCGACGCAGATTCCGCACATTGCCAGAAGAATTGTCGGCGAAGCATTGGACATACCGTGGGGCCGGATCCGAATTGTCAAACCGTATATCGGTGGCGGGTTCGGTGCCAAACAGGATGTTATCCTCGAACCCATGGTGGCTTTTTTAACTCTACAATTGGGCGGGCGTCCGATCAAAATCGATCTGTCCCGGGAAGAATGTATGATCGGAACCCGGACCCGTCACCCATTTGACGTTAAGATGCGTGCCGGGGTCGATAAAGACGGGACCCTGGTGGCGCTGGATATGGAGGCTGTGGCCAATACCGGTGCCTATGCTTCTCACGGGCATTCGGTGGCCGGCGCCGCCGGCGCAAAATCGCGCTCGCTTTATCCCCGGTCGACCATGCATTATCACGCCAGGACCGTTTATACGAACACTCCAACCGCCGGTGCAATGCGGGCTTACGGGGCACCCCAGGTGATATTCGCAGTTGAGTGCATCATTGAAGAGGCAGCGCGTAAAATCGGCATGGACCCGGTAGCGTTCCGAATCAAAAATGTGGCCCGCCAGGGCGATGCCGATCCGCTCAGCGGTGAGCGCTTTGAAAGCTGCGGTCTGATTGAATGTATGCAACAGGGTAAGGAGTTGATTGGCTGGGATAAAAAGCGGGCAGCCTGGCCGAAGAAACAGTCCGGCCCGCTGCGTCGCGGACTGGGTGTGGCCTGTTTTAGCTATGCCTCCGGGACTTATCCGGCCTGCATGGAAATTGCCGGTGCGCGCATTATTCTCAACCAGGATGCCTCCTTGCACATTCAGGTGGGCGCCACCGAAATCGGCCAGGGTCTGGATACGATTGTGGCACAGATGGCGGCCGAAACCGTTGGGGTCCCCTATGCGGATGTGCATGTGGTTTCTACCCAGGATACGGACGTGGCACCTTTTGATACCGGTGCTTATGCCTCGCGCCAGGCCTATGTAGCCAGTAATGCCGTATTTCGGGCGGCCCGGGAGTTGAAAGCCAAGATCCTCGAACACGCCGGCCGGGTAACCGGAAAACTGGGCGGAGAGCTCGACATTCTAAACGGCGATATCGTCGATCGCAAAAATCCAGAGCGTAAAGTGATTACCCTCAAAGAAGTGGCTCTGGACGCCTATTATGATAAGCAACGCGGCGGACAGTTAACCGCAGATGTCTCGCATAAAACCTGCACCAATGCGCCCACCTTCGGCTGCACCTTTGTTGAAATCGAAGTGGACATACCCCTGTGCAAGGTGGATATAAAAGAAATATACAACATACATGACTCCGGTGTAATTTTGCATCCGGTGATGGCCAAAGGCCAGGTGCACGGGGGCGTGGCCATGGGAATTGCGGCCGGGCTCTATGAGGAGATGAAGATCGATTCCAAAACCGGCAAGATATACAACAATAACTTTCTGGATTATAAAATACCGACGGTTGTGGATGTGCCGGATATCGGCTGTGAGTTTGTCGAAACATATGAGCCGTCTTCGGGTTACGGCAACAAGGCCCTGGGTGAGCCGCCGATTATTTCACCCCCTCCGGCGATTCGCAACGCCATTTATGATGCCACCGGCGTCCCGATTTACGAGTTGCCCATGACGCCGCATACGCTTTTTCGGTATTTTAAAAAAGCCGGGTTGATCTGAGTTAAAAGGACACAGATGAATACAGATATGACACAGATAGGTCAATCTCTACAAAAATGTTCAGAACTATTTAAAATTATTTCTTAAAAATCTGTGATTATCTGCGATAATCTGCGTTTTATATTAAAACATTTCAGCTTGTTGAAATTTGGAGAGAATGAATGTTCAATTTTAAAAGCTATACCAAGGCCGGTAGTGTTCAGGAAGCGATACAATTGTTAGCGCAAAATCCCGAGGCGCATCTGATTGCCGGCGGTACCGATATGCTGGTCAAACTGCACAAGGGCAAAGCGCAGTTTGATCATCTGGTGGATATTCATGACATCGCCGAACTCAATTATATTACCCAAAACGATGCGGGTGATATCATCATTGGACCTCTGGCGTGCTTTACAGATGTGGCCGAATCCGAGCTCATTCGTAAGCACATCCCGGTCCTCTCGCAAGCCGTTCTCACCATCGGCGGGCCCCAGGTGCGCAATATGGCAACCATTGGGGGCAATCTATGCAACGGCGTGCCCAGTGCTGATAGCGCCACTCCCCTTATCGCTTTTAATGCAGCTGTGACGATCGAAGGGCGGGACGGATCCCGAAAAATGCCCCTTGAATCGTTTTTTCTGGGTCCCAGCCAGGTGGCGCTCGAGCAACATGAAATATTGACTGCCATTACCATCGCCCATGACAATTATGCTGATTATTTCGGGCATTTCCATAAGTATGCCATGCGGGAAGCAATGGATATTTCAACTATCGGTTGTTCGGCAGTCTGCAAGATTAAGAACGGAACCCTGCAGGACCTGCGGCTGGCCTTTGGCGTGGCTGCACCGGTCCCCATCCGCTGCAAAGGAACGGAGGACAAAGTCCGAGACCGTAAAATTACACCGAAATTGCTCACTGATATTGCCAAGTCCGTATCGGCTGACGTGCGCCCGCGCACGTCCTGGCGGGCGGCCAAGGATTTTCGATTGCAAATCATTACTACCCTGGCTCATCGGGTTGTCGAGCAGGCCATATTAAACGCAGGAGGAGTCATTCAGTGAACCGACAAATTAGCTTTAGCGTAAATGGCAAGAAAAAAGAAATCCGAGTTGATGTGCGGCAATCTCTGCTGGAAGTCCTGCGCGAACAACTGGGACTGCTCAGTGTCAAACAGGGATGCGCTGTGGGTGAGTGTGGTGCCTGCACGGTTTTAATCGATGATGTGCCGATTGATTCCTGTCTGTATCTGGCGGTCTGGGCCGACGGCAAATCCATTCGAACGGTGGAAGGCGAAAGCGGCGGCGATAAGCTTTCCAGGGTACAGCAAGCATTTGTGGATGAAGGTGCGGTGCAGTGCGGCATCTGTACGCCTGGCTTTGTAATGGCCGCCACATCTTTTGTCGAAAAGCACAAGCAGCAGAGCGCCAGCCGCGATGACATACGGCGCGGTCTGGCCGGCAACCTATGCCGCTGCACGGGTTATGATACCATTGTGACCGCCGTGCAAAAGTGTCTGGATGACGACGATTAACCGTCATGCCCCGCAGGTGGCTTGCAGCGCCGAAACCCGTGCTTCCACTCAAATTTGGGCGCATCAATCGTCAACCTATGTTGACAATTCATTGGGCCATATTATGTTTGTTCAGTCTGTTTTTGTTTATGTATCCCCGCCTAATATTGGATGCGCTTGAGCCCATATAAACGGTAATTTATCACCCGGGCGGCTCTCAAAACGGGGTTGCTTTTTTCCGATGCTCAGCAGCTGTCTTTATGACCATAAGGGCGGCAAAACGTGCCTGTTAAGGGCGCTTTATTGAAATTCGGTATACATACCAAAACCACTAGTTGGCAAAGTTAACTGTTAAACAGGGTAATTATGGGAGGATAAACATGGGAAAAACACCTAGAGAAAAAAGAACGCAAAAAGTCATTGAGGTACTGAATAAGGCCCGCGCCATGGAGCTGCAAGCGATACATCAGTACATGAATCAACATTATAACCTGGACGATCTCGACTACGGGGAGTTGGCGGCAAAGTTAAAGCTCATTGCCATCGATGAGATGCGACACGCCGAGACGTTTGCCGAACGGATTAAGGAGCTTGGCGGTGAGCCCGTAACAGGGCATGACGGCACTGTTAAGAAAGGGCAGGCGGTCGAAGGTGTTTTCCCTTTCGATGCGAATCTGGAGGATCATACCATTGAGGTTTATAATGAATTCCTTCTGGTTTGCCGGGAAAATGGGGACAGCATCAGCATGAAAATTTTTGAAGAGATCATTGACGAAGAGCAGCTGCATTACAATTACTTTGATAATGTTGACAATCACATTAAAAAGCTGGGGGATACTTATCTCGCCAAAATTGCCGGGACATCATCCTCAACCGGTTTGGGACCCAGCGGTTTTGCTGTATCCGGAGAAGGCGAATAGCGCCGGTAAAATCAAAATTTTCATAAAGATAGCAGAAAGATCGAGTAATTCTTCGAGGATTACTCGATCTTTTTTTACCGTTCGACCCAGTTGAGGCGTCACTTAGGATGAGGCCAGCAGCCAGAAGCGTGAAAACGGAATTAAAAATGAATATCGAGTACGATTAAGATATATAATATAGATATCAGAAATCGAGAAGTCCAAAATTCCCGACCCCCACTACCTGCATTATTTTATACAGTCTACTAAAGTTTTCTCCTCTATGACCGATATTTTCTTTATACCATTGCGCATTGATTTCATGCCATCAATGGGGAGGGAATCGAGTGACAAACAGGAAGATATACCGCATTGCGCTGCAAATCGAAGCATTCCCAGGCATGCCGACCACAGCCGCCAAGCTGCTTCCGCTTCTTGAAAATTACGATTCGACCGCATCTGAAATTGAAAGCATTTTAAAATACGATCCGGGCCTGACCGCCAATATCTTAAAACTGACCAATTCGGCCTATTTTGGCATTCCGACCCGGATCAGTTCGGTTCGACAGGCCATTGTATTGTTGGGCTGGAAGCGTCTGCTTCAGGTGGTGATGACCATTTGCATGAGTCCGCTCATGAATAAAACGATTCCCGGATATGATATGCCCAGAGGGGCGCTCTGGCAGCATTCGATTGCCGTTTCGGTAGCAGCCGAAATCCTGGTCAAAGCCCTGAAAATACCTGATGCCGATGAAGTTTTTACTGCGGCGCTGTTGCATGATGTCGGCAAATTGATTCTGGGCGGATTTGTCAAAGAAGATTTACAGCAAATAGAAGATATGGTGAGCAAAGGCATTACATTTGATGTGGCCGAATCCATGGTACTGGGAACCAACCATGCTGAAATCGGAGGCCAGATTCTGGACAAATGGTCTTTCCCAGCAGAACTGGTGAGCGCCGTTCAATGGCACCATGATCCTGAATCCTGTGAAGAAAGCTGTAACCTAAGTGACATAGTACACGTGGCGAACACTATGGGAATCATGACCGGTTATGGAAAGATTGACCAGGAGCTGGCCCTGGAACACTTCGGCCCGGTGGCGGATCGTCTCGGGCTGGCACCCGAAAATCTGGAAGAGATGGCAAAGCAGACAGCCGCGCGGGTTAAGAAACTGATGACATCATGGGCCTAGTTCCGGTAAGGACCGGTTTTATAAGGTTTGATCAAAGGTAATCCTCCCATTGCCATTTCACCCCATCTGCCTTACTCTGACAATTCAGGTGTCCGTTAGCGGCTGCGTGATCAAGGGCAGATTCGAGTATTTTGCAATCGACTTTTTGATTCGAGATGATCCGGTCGATCAGCAACTTTAAGTTCTTTTCGGTGTTCACTTGCGGTCCTTGGTGCGGCCACGTACCGTTTTCCTCGATTATATTTTTCATCATCAGCTCATATACCATGACCGCGCGTTCGAGATTTTCTAATTGGCTGACCTCATCGGCAGATGCCGTCCCTGCCTGGATGTTATTTTGAATATGCCCCAGATACTGATTATATTTTTTTTCCCAGTCGCAGACCACCGCATTCAGCTGCAGCCGACTGGCATCGATAGTCTCCACCACCGCCCGATTGGCGTGGTATTTGGACCAATCATCGGTTAAGATGCGGATTCCCAACCGATCCGCATGCGCACGCACCTCGGTGCCAGGAAAGGGAGCCAAAATGTGAAATCCATAGGCCAGCCCTTGCTGTTGCAATCCGGCGGCAAAGGATACGGTTTCTTCAATCGTATCGCGCGTTTCACCCGGCAAACCCAGAATAAAAGAAGCATTTGGGCTGATGCCGACTCGTAGGCACATCCGCACCGCTTCCTGAATCTGATCAAGGCGGATCCCTTTTTTGATGGTTTTTAAAATAACCGGATTGGCCGACTCGATCCCGAAACTGACGGCTGTGCACCCGGCGGCCTTCATCTTTAACAGCAGTTTTTCGGAAACCGTATCGACACGCGCGAACGCGGTCCAGTTAATATCTAAATTATGCCGTTGGATGGCATCACAAACTGCCCGGCAATGATCCGCGTTGGCGGTAAAAAGATCGTCCGCGATGTTGATGCGCTCAAACTGTCGTTTGGCCAGATAGGCCAGCTCGCTGACAATCCGATCGACACTGTGGTAACGCACCTTGGCGCCGCCCATCTTGCGCCCCACGCAGAAAATGCACTGATAGGGGCATCCCCGGCTGGTGGTCAGGGTTGCCGGCAAGCCCAGAGCTCGGTATCGGCCCATAGACAGCAGGTGCCGGGCCGGTAATGGCAGGGTGTCCAGGTTGGCGATAAATTGACGCCTGGGTGTGGTGTTAATTTGAGAGCCCTGTCGAAAGGCAATGCCGTTGACACTGCTTAAATCCCCGCCACTTTTGAGCGTCTGCATGAGCTCAACTATCGTTTGCTCGCCCTCACCCCGAACGACCACATCCAGTTCCGGGTTCTCTTCCAGGGTTTCAGGCGCACGGAACGATACATGCGGTCCGCCCATAACGCACAAAATTTGAGGGTTTATCGTTTTAAGATCTATCAGTACCTGGCGGGCATGATCGAACGTCATGGTTACTGCGGTTGCGCCGGCAATATGTGGTTTGAAGCTTTTTACCGCGGTTTCCAGCCCGGCTGGCGAGTAAGGATAAACGACAAAATCCAGAATTTTTACCCGGGCACCGGCCTGCTCCAGGGCCGCCGCCAGATAGGCCAGCCCAAGCGGTGGAGAAGGGGTCTCAGAAATAGGGTAAAAGGGATTGATCAGCAGGATGCGCATTATTCAATATCAGGTTTCAGTGTTCAGGTGTCAGTAACCAAGGCTTAAAGGTTTAGGGTTCTGGATTCACGGTTTGCGCACCAGATGACAGACAACAGATAACAGAGGACAGAATGTGTTGTTGAAAATCAAAAAATCGTCATCTGCCTTCTGTTATCTAACCGCTGAACCTTGCCTGCCGTGCCGTAGCATTCGCGAAGGCGGCTGAGCGGTGGACCTTTGAATCCTGAACCTCTGAACCGATGAACAAAAATGGGGCCCGGAAAGTGAATCCAGGCCCCATCGCTTATATGGTTCATATTTGCCTAATTAGAACAATCCTGACACCTGTCCGGTTTTGACGTCGACATCCACCCGTCTGAAAGCCGGGTTGGAGCCGGTTCCGGGCATCAGGCTGATGGTACCGGCACAGGGGCACAGAAACTTCGCACCGGAATAAATCAGCACGTCCCGCACGGGCAGCGTCCAGCCTTTAGGCGCACCCTTGAGCGTCGGATCATGGCTCAGACTGAGATGGGTTTTAACCATCATGGTGGCAAAGTCAGCGTACATGGGATCGTTCTCGAGCATTTTGGCCTTGGCTTCGGCTTCCGGGGTCCAGGCCACGCCATCAGCACCGTAGACTTCCTTGGCGATGAGGTCGACGCGGTCGCGCAGTTTCATCTCCAGCGGATAGAGGAATTTGAAGTCGTTTTCATCTTCGCAGGCCTCGACCACGGCATCGGCAAATTCCAGGGCACCATCGCCGCCCATCTCCCAGTGTTTGGACTCGGCGCAGCGGGCGCCGGCTGCCTCTGCTGCTGCGCGGACAACCTTACATTCATCATCGGTATCGGTGTAAAACCGGTTGATGCACACCACCGGGTTGATACCGGCCTTGCGAATGGTGTTGATGTGATGCACCATGTTCACACAGCCTTTTTCAACCATCCCGACGTTTTCTTTGGTATACTCATCCGGCATGGCGATGCCCGGCGTCACCTTAGGTCCGCCGCCGTGGCTCTTGAGCGCGCGGATGGTGGTGGTCAGAACCGATACATGCGGTTTCAATCCACTGAAGCGGGATTTGACATTCCAGAATTTTTCAAAGCCGATATCGGCGCCAAAACCCGATTCGGTGACATGGTAGTCGAACAGTTTCAAACCAACCCGGTCGGCGATAATAGAGGACTGGCCGACAGCGATGTTGGCAAACGGGCCCGCATGAACCATGCAGGGGTTGTATTCGGCGGTGCACATCATGGTGGGATTGATGGTGTTGCGCATAAAAGCGGTCATGGCGTTACCGCATTCCAGGTCACCGGTGGTCACCGGCTTGCCGCTCTTATCGAATGCCACCGTGATGTTGTTGAGCCTTTCTTTCAGATCAGCTAGATCACGGATAACCGACAGGATGGCCATACACTCAGAGCCCACGGCAATCCCGAATTTGGACTGCATGGTAAAGCCGTCCATGCGGCCTCCGATGCCGATGATAATGTTTCGTAAAGCCTGGGCACAAAAATCCATGATCCAACCCAGCTCAACACGGGTAGGATCAATGTTCAGCCGCGGCATGCCGGTCAGCCGATCCAGCTGCTCATCGTTGTAGTTGCGCTCATGCTGCATGCGCGCTGTTAAAGCCACCATAGCCAGGTTGTGGGCATTCATGATGTCGTTGATGTCGCCGGTCAAACCCAGGGAAAATTCGGTCATCGGAATCAGCAACGAGTTGCCGCCGCCGGCAGCGGTTCCTTTGACGTTCATGGTGGGCCCACCGGAGGGTTGGCGCAGCGCGCCACCCACGTTTTTCCCGCGTTTGCCGAGACCTTCCATCAAACCGCAGGAAGTGGTGCTTTTGCCTTCACCCAGTGGTGTGGGCGTGATGGCGGTCACCTCGATGTATTTCCCGTCCGGTTTGTCCTTGAGCCGGTCGATAATTTTAAGAAAATCGAGTTTTGCCAACCGGCCCATCGGAAGAATTTCATCCTTTTCGAGGCCAAGTTTGTCACGCCATTCTTCCGGCGTTGGCATGTTCTTTTCTGCCTCTTCAGAAATCTGCCAGTCTGCCATCTTTACTGCATCGTAAGCCATCTACTTAACCCTCCTTTCCAGTTTTTGATAGAGCTGTTGCGAAATCGTATCAAGGAACCCTTTGTGACCCACTTTATTATAAAGCACTCCAAGCTGCATTAAAAACACCATGCGTTTACCATCTGACCGGGCGTTTGGCAAGTAATTTGTTATCAAAGGTGTCAGGTATCCCACCTTCGCCTGAAAAGCTATGGCGCGGCAAGCAGTTGACAGTTCTCAGAGGACAGAGGTCAGACGACAGATGAGATAGGCCGGAAAATGATGCAGCCTTTCTGACCTCTGTCTTCTGTCTTCTGTTTTCTGACACATTTAATTATGAAGCTGATTGAGCTGATAATAGAAGCCTTGGCGCGCCATCAATTCCGCATGGGTGCCGGTTTCAACAATACGGCCCCTGTTCATAACGATGATTCGATCCGCATGGCGTACGGTCGACAGCCGGTGGGCAACCACCAGAGCCGTTCTGTTTTTCATCAGTTTCTCAAGGGCATGCTGAATCCATAATTCAGTTTGCGAATCTATATAGGAGGTGGCTTCGTCAAACAATATCAACTCTGGATTGCGGGCAAATGCCCGTGCAATTGAGATCAGCTGTCGCTCGCCGCTCGAGAGGGATGTCCCTCCCCCGGAGAGGACGGTGTCAAGCCCCTCGGGCAAGCGTTCAATTAAACTGCTGCAGTTGGCGGCTTCAACGATGCGCTGCATTTGTTCCTCGGTCAATAGCCGGCCATTGTCAAATATATTTTCGCGGATCGTGCCGGAAAACAGAAACGGTTCCTGCATCACCAGTGCCATCTTATGCCGAAATTCAGCAGCATCAAATTCTCTGAGGTCCACATTGTTAATCAGGATGCGACCCGCCGTTGGGTCATAAAATCGGGGAATCAGATTTACCAGTGAGGTCTTACCGGCGCCGGTTGGGCCGACCACAGCCACCGTGTCGCCGGCTTTTATGCGCAATGATATGTTTTTGAGCACCTTCTCGTCGCCAATATAGCTGAAGCAAACATCTTCCAGTCGGATTTCATAGATACGGTCCAAACCCGGCAAGTCAGGTCGAAGCCGGTCTTTTGGCAGGCGGTGCTGTGTATCCAGAATCAACAATATCCGCTCAGCCGAGGACATTGCATTTTGTAGAATATTATATTTTTCAGCCAGATCTCTAATCGGCCTGAAAAACATCTTGATATATGAGATAAATGCCACCAGGGTTCCCAGACTGAGCGCTTCCCCGAGCACGCGACTGCCGCCATAGAAAATGATAACCGCAATGGCAACCACTCCCATCAGCTCAATGATGGGCATAAAGATGGCCAGTACATGAATCTGGCGCATCCCGGCCTTGTAATTTTCATGGTTCAGCCGCCTGAACTTTTTGTAATTTTGCGATTCCTGCACGAGAAGCTGAATGACACCGATGCCCTCGATGGTTTCAGCAAAGCGGGTGTTGATTTCGGCCAGTTTAATTCTCAGCGTGCGAAAAACGTCCCGGGCTTTAACGGAAAATATGGCCGAAGCATAAAAAACGATAGGCAAAACCGTAAACGATGCCAGGGCAAGCTTCCAGTTGAGAACCAACATGATGGCGGCGATCCCGATCAATAGAAAGATATCTTTAAAAACCAATGAAATGACCGAGGTAAATAATTCATGCATGTTCTGGACATCATTGGTCAGCCGGGTGACCAGACGGCCTACCGGATTGCGCGTAAAAAATTCGATGGCCAAATTCTGGACGTGCCTAAATAACTTCATCCGCAAATCATGCATAATCATGTGACCACAGTATTCCATAATCATTTTCTGGCTAAAATTGAGGATGAAATTAACAAAGATGATGGCCAAAAAGACGAGTGCCATTTTACCCAGTCCAACAACATCAGCGTGACGTAACATTTTCAGATCGGATTTCTCAATCTTGCTCAGGGCATCAAATGAGATGCGCGCCGTGCGGCCCTCCAATTGGAATAAAGCGCTATATTTTTCAACCACCGCGCGCTGCCGGGGATCGTCCAGATCCGCCTTCAGATATCGTTTTGGATGCCTGTCACTTTGTGAATCAGCCGTTTTCTCTAATGAGGTTTGCGGGACGATGTAGCGGTCAATGGCAATCTTGGTTACGAATGGCAGCGCAAGATCCAAGGCGGTTATGCCCAAAACCAACAGGATTGAATAGAAAATCAGGCTGCGATAGGCGCTCACAAACGGCAGCAATCTTTTCAACAGCTTGAGGTCATAGGGCTTGCCCAGCTGCGCTTCTTCAAAATATCCATAATCAGGATGCATTCAAATCCTCTTCCAATTCTTGCAGACGAAAGGCTCTGGCATAATATCCATCGGTTGCGATCAAATCATCGTGAGCGCCCTGTTCCGCAATACGGCCCTGCTCAAGTGTGATAATTTGATCTGCAAAGCGCACGGCCGAGATCCGATGGGATACGATGATGATCGTTTTCTGGCCGATCATCTTTTTAAGTGTTTGGACGATGGCATTGCCGGTTGCCAGATCCACTTGGCTGATGGGATCATCCAGAATGAGTATCCCGGCATCCTGGTTTAATGCCCGCGCCAGTGCAATGCGCTGTTTTTGGCCGCCGGATAAGATTACCCCTTTTTCACCGACAATGGTTTCATACGCTTTCGGAAACGCCTGGATCGTATCATAAAGCTCGGCTTTTTGGGTAACCTGCTGCAGGCGGGATTCTGCAATCAGCGGATCGTCAAAAGTGATATTTTCCCTGATGGTTCCGGCAAACAGGAAAGGCTCTTGAGGCATGAAGGCAATATGCGACCTTAAGCTGTCGATTGTTAACGCTCGAACATCCTGGCCATCAACGCAAATGTTGCCCCGGGCTACCTCATATTGTCTGGGTATCAGGCTCACCAGCGTGGTTTTGCCACTGCCTGGAGGGCCGACGATACCCAGAACGCTGCCCGGCTCAACCGTCAGCGTTATCCCGGAAAGAGCCGGCGGGTTGCCATTACCGTTGGATTTATAACTGAAACCAACATTTTCAAAGACGATGCGGCCCTCAAACCGTCTCAGCGGCACTGCGTGCCTGTCATCTTCTATTTCCGGACGGGTTTCCAGAATTCGATTCAGGCGATCCAGGGACGCCCGACCGCGTTGAATCAAGTTGGTCACCCAACCCAATGCCATCATGGGCCAGGTCAATAAAGCCAAATAGCTGATGAAAGCCACAAAGTCTCCGGGAGTTATCGTTTGGGCGATGGTCTGGCGACCGCCTAGATACAACACGATTGCCAGACTTAAATTGGTAAATAGCAACATCAGCGGGAAAAAGGATCCCACAATTTTGACCAGGTCCAAATTTTCTTTGACATATGCTTTTGAAACGGCGCCAACCCGGTTTGCTGCTTTTTCTTTATGGTTATGGGCCTTGATGATGCGAATTCCTGAGAAGCGTTCTCGAATGACCTCGGTCAGGTCCGAAAAAGCGGCCTGAACGCTTTGATAGCGTTGGTGCATTTGTTTGCTGAAAAATTTTGTACTAAGGGTAATCAACGGCATCGGGATCAATACAAAAAGCGTCAGCGTGATGTTGATATAGAGCATGAAACCGATGGCGGCGGCACCCAGGACGATAGCATCATTCATGGCGACCAGACCCATTCCGGTTGCCATGCGAACCTGCTGAATATCATTGGTGGCATGCGCCATTAGATCACCGGTCTGAGTGCGATCAAAAAAAGACGCCGAAAGTGTCTGGACATGGGCAAACAGGCGGTTGCGCAAACCTTCCTCAACGCGCCGCGATGCGCCCAGCAGACAGCGACGCCAGACATATCGAAAACCGCCAATCAATATGGCAATGACGGCCATGTAGATTGCGTACAGCAATAATTGGTCCGTTTCGATTTGTAAAGCGGTCAGGCCATCAACCGACCATTTGATGATGCGTGGTATGAAAAGCTGCAGCATGTCAACCACAATTAAACTGAACAGGCCAATTGCGATTTTCAAGCGATTTTCTCTGAGGTAGGGTTTGATTAGGGCTAAAGATTTCATGAGGTGGTGCTTCAACTCGTTGATTTTTTATAACAGACTGAAAATAAATAGGATTTTTTCTTGCGTTGACTTCATCTCAGTCGGTTGTTATTGTAATTTTTATGGAATCAGGATGTATCGTCGAATATATAGACCGCCAGAAAATAATGTGTGCGGTTGTCCTTGAAGTCAAGAACCAGCGGCTACGGTTGTTAACGGAAAACAATCGAGAGGTCAACCTTTCGCGTAAACGACTGCTGCACAGAGACAAAATACGCCTTGATCTTGCCCTGGGACGAGATCGGACGGTCGAGGCTTTAAAAGAAGTTGTTCGCAAACGGGAAGAACTCATTAATAATATTGATATCCGCGATTTATGGGAATTACTGAATACTGAACAAGATTGGATCGACCTGGCGACCATGACCGAGTTTTGCTTTCCGGAAAGTGCATCTGGCGATCACGAAGCAGCCGTTATGCGGGCGTTATTTAATGACCGGCTCTATTTCAAATTTAATCCAGACGGGTTTCGCCCCAATTCAGAAAGACAGGTAGAATTGCTTGCGGCCCAGCGAAAAGAGGCGCAACGGAAGCAGGAGCTGATTGAAGCCGGTGGTAGCTGGCTCAAAAGCATGCTGAATTCAACCGGACCCATTGATCTTGCTTCGGTTGCAACGAATGTTCAGGAGTTTGTTGAAATCCTGAAGTCGTACTATCTTTTTGGTAAAGAAAGTAATGACTATAAAATTGCCAAGAGCTTGACGGCCAGAGCTGGTGTTGAAAGTCTGCAGAATATATTCCGGGTCCTCGTGCGATTGGGTGTGTTCGATGAAAATGAAAACCTTGAGCTGCTGCGCCACCAGATATCAGCTGATTTTAATGAAACGGTTTTGAACCGTGCGGCACAGATTGTCAGCTCAAGCCCGATGGTGACTGCTGCTGAGCGACGTGATCTGACCCACCTGTCCCTGATGACTATCGATGGCCAGGGAACGCTTGATTTTGATGACGCCATCAGCATAGAAGAAACAAATGATGCATTTCGACTGGGCGTTCACATCGCGGATGTTGGTCACTTCATTAAAAAATATGATGTTGTTGATCAAGAGGCGAGCGTGCGCGGCAGCTCCACTTACATGCCGGATCAGAAAATTTCTATGCTGCCATCGGTTCTGGCAGAAGGCCTCTGCAGCCTAAAGGCCGGCGAGCTGCGTCCGGCCATCAGCATTATGATTGATCTGAGCCCGCAGGCTGAAGTTGTAAGCACCGAGATCTTGCAAAGCCTGATTAAAGTCAAGCATCAGTTGACCTATTACGATGTCAATAATGCCGTGGATGAAATTCCACAGATGCATATTTTACAGGATATCGCCAAAAAATATCGCCAGAAAAGGTTGGATGAGGGGGCCATACAGATTACGGTGCCGGAGATCAGCATCTGGGTCAATGAAAACCAGGATGTTTCTGTTAATCAGGTAAACCGGGAAAGTCCGGGCAGGATGCTGGTTTCAGAGCTAATGATCATGGCCAACTGGTTAATGGCAAATCATTTAAAAGAGCGCCAGTTACCGGCCATTTTCAGATCGCAACGCGAGCCCCGGGAACGGCTATATAAAAACAATGCCGGTACGCTTTATCAGAACTGGATGCAACGCCGGCTTCTCAGCCGCTTCATATTGAACACCAAGCCCAATCGGCATTCAGGGTTGGGATTAGATGCATACATCACCGCAACTTCTCCGATTCGAAAATATTCGGATCTAATCAATCAGCGCCAGATCAGGGCATCACTCGGATTGGAAACGGCGTATAGCTCCGATCAAATTTCGGATATCATAAATTCCCTCGAGATACCGATGAGTCTTGTGGGGCGCCTTCAATACACACGCCATCGGTATTGGCTATTAAAATATCTTGAAAATCAAATCGGGCAAAAAGAAGAGGCCATTGTCCTGCATAAGGCCCGCAGAAAATATCAGATTCTTTTAACTCAGTATATGTTGGAGTGCGATTTACCGATATCCGGCGGTATTGAATTAAAGCCGGAAGATTTGATCCAGGTGACCATTCAGCGCGTTAGTGCAAGGCAGGATATTATCCAAGTCGCCATCGGCTAGTACCTGAATTTTGCATGAAAATTAATGAGAAGTTAAGCTAACACTAAATGTCACCAAGCTAAGCAAATTATAGAAGTAATATAAAATACCGATCAGGTATGAAGGATTAACATCATTTTATCTCATTAATTTTCACCCGGCGGGCGAGCCGGAGGCTTCCATCTGCTGCGTTATTCAGGGCGAAGCATAGTTCACTATCGCTTAACCCTGAAGTGCCTTGCATATGAAAGCCTCTGACTCGTGCAAAGGTCAGGTATCTCTTCCCTTTCTAAATGGCCTTTTTTCCGCTGGCCTGCGTTCTCCGCCGTTTTCTGTCTGCGACGTACTTCAAGTACGCCGCAAACAAAAAACCTTGTGCGGATTGTTGAACACCTTAACTATCATAAGGTGAGATGTGAAATCCCGCCGTAAGGCGGGGCCCACCAAAAAAATGCTCATCTATAAAGGGAAATGATATCATATTAAATTAAATTCCACGTTTTATGAGATAAGGCAGAGATTACCGGTAACGCCGTAATATATTGTTATGGGCTATCGGAATATTGGAATGCTGGAATATTGGATTTGAAGGGATGAGATCTGCTAAGATTCAGATACCCTTAATTCAAAATTAAAATCAGGATATCATCCTCCTTCCATACCCAATCTTCCATTATTCCATTATTCCAGGTGGCAACTGAAGGGCAGGAACACCCCTTGACATCAGGGTAATTTTTGACGCTCAATGTCTGATCGCATTATCTGAAGGAAATGACGGTTCCGCTGGTGATCGTTTTGAGATCGTCGGGGGTCAATTTGAAAACAGCGTGAGGTGTGCCGGCAGCAGCCCAGATTTCATCATACTGCAGCAGATCTTCGTCAATAAAAACTTTAAGCGGGTTGTCATGTCCGACCGGTGGTACCCCGCCGATGGCAAAACCGGTCATCTGGCGAACATAATCGGGTTTTGCCATTTTAATGGCTTCAGACACAGATTGCTCAATGGCGCGCTCATTTACCCGGTTGGCTCCGCTGGCGGCTACCAAAATAGGTTGATGAGACTGCTGGCCTTCAAAGATAAGCGATTTGACAATCTGTCCCACCTGGCATCCGACAGCCCGTGCTGCATCAGACGCACTGCGTGTTGTATCCGTCATCTGAACAACTTCGCAGTTCAGATTATGGGCTTTTAAGGCTTCCTGCACTTTCCGGGCACTGGGTTTTAATTTTTCCTTCATCGTTCCTCCATTTCCGGTTGCTAAACACATTGGCATTAATACGCTCCTGTGGCAAGTGTTTATTCCAGCATTATAGTGGTTGTCAAAAAAACTTCCCGATTGCGGAGCGCTTTTTTGCAACAACACTTATGCCGCCATCTTTTCCTCGGAACCTTATTATGACAAGCGGTACAAATACCCTATCCAGAGTGTATCTGGCATATACCCCGCTTTACGGATGACAGAGACTAGAGGCGTTGTCATCCCCCAATACTTTATCCACTATGGTTAGTCCCCGAAGGCCAGTCAAGATGAACTAAGTTATCATCAATTTTATGAATGCCTTTCAATTTTCAATTATTTGTTGATTTGATCACGTTTTGTAATAATCAGTAATTATAATGATTATAGAGTGATAGAGAAGTATTTGCCCTTATTGCGCATCCGTAGGTGTAAATATTTTACTTGACTAAATAATAAATAATAATTACATAGTCATATTATAAATAAATATTATTCAGGAAGGATCTGAGCTATGGGAATCCAGGAAAGGAAAGAAAGGGAAAAAGAAAGGCGACGGCAACAGATTATGGTTGCTGCCAAACGCGTTTTCTCCGAAAAAGGTTTCAACAAAGCCACCATGGAAGACATCGCTCAGGAAGCTGAACTTAGCCCGGGTACATTATATTTGTACTTTAAGAACAAAGAAGAGCTTTATGCGTCGTTGTCACTTCGGATTCTTCAATACCTTTTAATCCGAGTCGAACATGTCAATGAAGAAAAGGATTCCGGGCCCGAGCAAAAGTTAAAGTCTCTTGTCGATGCAATGTACGATGTTTATGAATTTGATCCGTTAATTATTATCAACATGTTTCACCTTCAGTCCAGTGAAACCCTGAAAAATTTGTCGCCGCAGCTCATGGAAGAAATAAAAACGCTGTCGCGCAAATCGCTGGGTTCCATTGCCCAGATATTCAAGGAAGGCGTAGAAAAGGGTATTTTTATCGACAAACATCCGGTGGCTCTGGCGGACACATTTTGGGCCTTATTCTCCGGAGTGGTTTTATGGTTGACCAGCAAAAAAATTATTGATGAACGCAAAGATTATCTAAAACAGACCCTTGACGTTGGTTTTGACATTTTCTGTCGCGGACTCAAGAAATGATTTCTTCTCCGAAGTAACAAATTCTTCCTGATCGTTTGCCTGGTGCTGTCCAATACGCAAGTGCTCATACCATCAGGTTTACCGGTTGCCAGTTGAGCCAGTTAGGCCCGTCAAAAAAAGGAATAATAGCGGATTTTTTTACCGGCTCAACGTGCGCAACCCCTAAAACAGCTTCGTAATTTCATCCACTTCAAAACTGGGCCAGGGCACCGGCTTTTTGCCCTTATAGGCCTGGATTTCCTGGCCCTTGTCCGATACCTCTCCGATACAGGTGATCTCAACGCCGGCGGCATCAATTCGTTGCATCAATTCCTCGCTATCCGCATTGCGGCAGCATATTAAGAGACTGCCGGAACCAATCAATCCCAGCGGATCAATATCCAACAAGTCACATATTTTTCGCGTTTCGGGATAAACGGGTATTTGATTCATGTTTACTTTGATCTTATGTCCCCCTGCAATGCTCAATTCCGCCAAAGCCGCTGCCAGCCCACCTTCGGTTACATCATGCATGGCACTGGTTCCCGGGTTTTCGGCGGCAATTTTCGCTTCAGTTATGATGCTGATTTGATCTAAAAATTGACGGCAGTGAGCAATCTTGTTTTTCGAAATACCCATTTGCGCGAGACGATCGCTAAATTCCCTGGCAATGATGGCGGTTCCTTCGATGGCCACTTTCTTGGTGAATAGCACCCGGTCACCTTTTTCCATCCGGCGTTTGTCGATCAGATCGTTGCGGGAAACCGTCCCGGCCATCATGCCGGCAACAATGGGTCTGACGACAGCCTCGGTAATTTCTGTGTGCCCGCCGCATAATGTAATCCCCCAGTGTCGGCAATATTGTTTAAGTTCTTCAAACACACTTTTAATTTGTGACGGCGTTGTGCCGCAGGGAAAAAAAAGCGTGGTCAGGAACCATCTGGGGATCGCTCCGGAGGTGGCAATGTCATTGGCATTGATCAAAACGGCATATTGTCCGATGGAATCGGTGGCAAACGTGATTGGATCGGATTTTAGTACCAACACATCCTCAGATTCAATATCAACCGCCGCAATATCTTCGCCTACACCTGGATTGATCAATACGCTCGGATCTTCAAAAACAAATTGATTCAGAAATTCGCGTAAAAAATGATTCGGCAATTTACCCGTCGGCAGCGAAATGCCCATACGAACGGTATCGATAATATCCCGAATGTGACCAATCACAAAATCGGCTTTGACGGTCTGAGGTTCAGATTGAAGTCGCTCGTTCAGAAAGATCGTCAGGGCACCTTGTTTTCGGGCATTTTCAATTACAGATGGATTCGCCGATGCAACCACCATATTTTCGATAGTAACCTTTAGCCGTTCAGCCGCCAGTCCAATCAATTCTGTCGTCGGTCTTTGATATGCAATATCGTCCCGGCTGAAGATAAAGTCGAAATCTTTCTCACCGATCGTCTCGAACGCCTGCAAACTGCGCCGGATGGTGTTTAACTCTGAGTGGCTGATAATGCCGATCCGCAGGTCCTTTGCAAGCAAATAGTCAAGGATTTCCATCGCGGAAGGATGCGGTTCAGGGCTCAGCGCTGCAATTTTTTCCTGAGCGTTGAGCTTCGCCAGAGTATCATTTTTATCTGGCACATCCGGAAGACTTAATATAAATTCCAGCACGGTTTTTTGCATCGGGCAGCCGATGGCTGCCTTCAGCGTCTCTATTGACTGTTGATCCTGCCGGATAACAGTACCCTCCCAGTAAAATAAAACTGCCTTGATATGGTAGGGCCGATCGTTCATAGCGGATTTCAAGATAAATCAGATTTGTTTATGCCTATAAATTTTCTTTCCATGACAGAATGCAATTGAAAAGTCAAACCGCCCGGATTCCAGTTGCTTTGCGGGCTCATACAGATTTTGACAATTGTGGATTTCAGGTTTAAAAATAATATACGGTTATTCAGAAAGCTCAAGTAGGGCAATCATAACCACGAAAGGCACGAAGGGCACGAAGGACACGAAAGGACAAAATTAAAATGATGTGTTTTCCCTTTGTGATCTTCGTGTTCTTTGTGGTGAGATATATATCAGCCGTATTCAACTGGAGTTTCCCAGATAACAGCGAAATAATATTATCGAGGACGAGCACGAGTATTATGCTGTGCAAAGTTCTTTCGTGCCAGCCGCGTCCTTGTTTTCGAGCACCATCTTACAAAGAATATTTCCATCAATCTGAATATTGCAAGTTACTGTTAGGTAACGATATCGGGATGAAAATATTATTGATATATCCTTATTTTCTGGAGAAACGGCTGCACCTTGAAGATGTTAGTGTTGTGCCCCAGGGGGTCTTTTATATTGCCGCCTTGCTCAAAAAACATTCTTATGATGTGGAGATTTTAAACTGGCACAACATCAATACAAACCCGCAGAACATCAGATCCGAGCTCGCAGAAAAAAATCCGGATGTTATCGGTTTGTCCATCCTGCATGCCAACCGCTGGGGCGGAATCGATATTGCACAGATTGCCAAACAGGTTATTCCGAAAGTGAAAGTTGTTTTCGGAGGTATTGGCGCCACCTTTTTATGGTCCCATTTTTTGGCCCATTTTCCCCAGGTGGATTATGTGATTATCGGTGAAGGGGAATATTCTTTTTTGAATTTGATCCAATGCCTCGAGGCCGGCGAGATGCAAAAAACCGAACGAATTGAGGGTCTGGCCTATCGGAGAAGCGGCCAGGTGATTCGTAATCAAAATACCGAGCTCATATGTGACCTTGACCAACTTCCCATACCATCTCAATATTTCCGCTATCAGCACGTTTCGTTGACGCGCGGCTGTGCCGCCAGATGCGATTTTTGCGGCTCGCCCCAATTTTGGGGCCGGCAGGTTCGATTCCACTCAGCAGACTACTTTGTCGAGCAGCTTTCTCTGCTGACCAGACAGGGAACCCGATTTTTTTATGTTTCCGACGACACATTTACCATCAATGCCAAGCGCGTCATCAACATATGCCAAAAGATTATTGAAGCAAAACTGGATATTCAATGGGCGGCCATATCCCGGGTTGACATGATCAATGCCGATATCCTTTATTGGATGAGAAAAGCCGGCTGTATTCAGATCAGTTACGGTGTGGAGAGTGGTTCTGAAAAAATACGCAAATTACTGGGGAAACATATCAGCCAGCAGCAGATCTGTCAGGCATTTAAGCTGACGCAGCAGTACGGTATCATGGCACGCGCGTATTTTATCTATGGCTGCCCTCAGGAAAGCTGGCAAACCATTGAGCAAACAATTGAGCTGATGAACGCCATCAAACCGCTAAGTGCCATTTTTTATATCCTGGATTTGTTTCCCGGAACCGCACTTTATGATGACTACAAAAAACGGGAGAAAGTCAGCGATGATATCTGGTTAAACCGAATCGAAGATATCATGTATTTTGAAACCGACCCATCGCTTACTAAAGATCTCATTCTGTCCTTCGGTCAGAAACTGAGAGGCGCTTTTTATCAAAAGCTTCCTGAATATGTCGAGGCCCTGGATCTAATCGACAAAAAGGATCTATACCCGCAGCACGCCGATTTTTATTCACGCCTGGCACTCACGTTTCAAATGGGAGATTATGCGGGTATTGACGCTATTGCACATAAAGACCGGATTGCTGAAAAACTGTATCAGCGGTCGTTGGAATTCGGCACCAATGCCCGGGCATACTGGGGTCTGGGTATGCTCTACCAGCAACGCAAGGAATTCAATGAATCGGTTCAAATTTTGACGGCAGGCATCAAGGCTTTTCCAAAGGACGAACAACTGAATCTGTGTATGGCCGTCAGTTACATGAACATGGGAAACTATCAGAAGGCGCTGCCTTACCTCTCAGAATTGCAGCACCTCAAAGAAGGCATCTACTATACGGCCAAATGTTATCAGGCACTAGATGATCTGCAAAAGGCCGAGCGGTATCTCCAAAAGTACAAATCAATGAATAAAACAATATGACGTTTTAACTGAACCACCTTAATTTGCATGAAAATTAATGCGAACTCGGGTGCTAGCTGTCAATCTTGAATTTAATCGGTTTTTCCAGGATCGGCCGAATTTTGAATTGACCGATAATTTCGGTTTGTTCGGGATCCTCGACGCCCCACCAATTATGCCTGGCTTTAACTTTGCTGGCCGTATCAGCAACCTTAATCGCCCAGTTCCCGTTATTGACAATATTGTTTTGTTCAATACTGGCTTTTGATTTTTCCAGAATGAATCCGCCAGCTCCATTTTCGGTTATCACCGAATTTTTGACAAGCAATTGCGCTTGGCGGGCTGCAATGCCAATTTTACCGGAGGCGCGCACCAACGTGTGATGGATTTCAGCTTTGCTTTGCTCGATAACGATTCCCCAGACATTGTTTTGAAACAGGCAATTTTGCAGATTGACCGTCGCTTCTGTCACTCTGAGGCCATATTCGGCATTGGAAATTTGACAGTGGTTGATGTGAGTGCCGTTTTTGGTTTTATCTAAAAATATACCTTTCCAGCCGTCGGAGCCCAAACTGGCCAGGCGTACCGGTTCGGTTTCTGTCCCGTTGATCTGGAGTTCGCCTTTTACGATCAATCCCAGATTCAAAAACCAGATGACCGTTCCGGGTTGCACGGTGAGTTTTGCCCCGGGTAAAACCACAAGTGCGTCCTCCACCAGATAAGGACTTTTAGCGGCGGTCAGCACTGTATTTTTAGTGATTTTAGGCGGTAGCACTGTGGGCGTGCCTATTCTTATAGGACCCAGGGTGTCCACCCACTGACTGCCGGTGCCGGTCTTCGATTGCAGATATCCGATGATCCGCCCGTGGGGCAGGCGATCTTTGCTGCGAATGCGATAGGCCCCGATGTAGATGCCCGGTTCCTTTTCTTTTAACGGTAGGTTTGTCACCAGCGGAGGAATACTCCAGCTGGCCTTCTGGCCTTTTTCGCCGATCATGGCGACCTTGAGCAGATCTCCCGGACGCAGCAGTTTGCCCCCTGCGTTGTGAACCAGCACAATAATTTTCGGTGGGGGTTCGGTTATACCTTCGCGGTCCGGGATGGTCGCCACCATTTGCATGCACAACTCGGCGGCCGCCTGAAGGTGCGAGGCCTTTTGATGCGTGATGGCTGTTTTGACGATCGTTGCTGCCAGTCCGGTCAGGCTAAGCGGCACGTCACCATCCTGAATATGGATGCTGTGTTCGAGCTCCCAGATGATGCGATTCGAGTCACACCGCACCATTTTGGCTTTGAGACCTGCGGCGTTATCCGAATAAACCAGCGCGTAGGTTTTGCCCAGACTGGTAACCTCACCGAAAATAATCGCATCGACCCCCAGCAATTGTCCCAGCCGTGCTGCCGAAACGGCCTCGCCTGAAACGATCGCCTGATAAAGTTCGTTTCTTTTCAGATTATCGTCAATGACGAAGGGCTCCAGATCCAGGTAATTGAGGGAACTAAAGAAATTGTAAAACATTTTACGGACGATGCTGCCGGCTTCAGGATTGGATGTCTGATTGACAAACGGCACAATCGCTACTTTGTATGGGAGCTGATCCTTTTCCAGAACTTCCGGTTCGAGGTCGGGCATCAGCATACTTTTGAGGGCACAGGCATTTATGCCTGCTGCCAGACAAATGATCGCCAAAAAGGTAATAGCTGTATTTTTCATATTTAGGATTACCAGGGGGTCTCGGTATCTTTTTCACCTTCTGTTTCTTCAAATAGATATTTCATGATCCTGGAACTTTCGGTTCCGGATTCTTCCAAAAGGCGCTGGATTTCTTCGCGTTTTTTCTCTTCTTCCTTCTTTGTCAGCTTGCCGCCAGGGCTATCGGAGGCGCTTCCGCCTTTTTGGGCTGACACCAATTTTTGGCGGCAGGCCGTAATTTTGGCTTTGATTTTTTTGGATTCGGGATCAATGATACTGTAGCGCTCAAAATAAAATAGGGCTTTCGACCAGTTGCGTTTTTTGTAATAGCCTTCACCATGCTCGCGGTAAAAGGCCTTCATCTGGTCAATGCGCTGCAATGCCAATTCATGCTTGGGGTTGAGCGCAAGCACTGCCTGGTATATGGAAAAGGCATTTTTATTAACCGGTGTGAAATAGCGCTTGGCCAGAAAATGCGTTTCGGCTTCTTTAAGCAGCTGGGAGACGTTTTGTTTTTCTCGATTTTTCTGCTGGTAAGCCAACCAGATTCGTCGTATGGCTTTCTGGGCTTCTTCGAAATACAAACTATCTTCCCGGATGGAGGAATATTCCCTCAGGGCAGATTGATGTTGATTGTTGGATTCCAGCTGTTCACCGAGGGTTAAACGGTAATAATCCAAACGGTCCCAGAGCTTTTCAGCTTCCTGACCATGGCCGTATTTCGCGAGGTAATTTTTCAAGAATACCTTGGCGTCCTTCAGATTTCCCTTTTCGGCTTTTTGTTGGGTGATGGCCAGGGTTATCTGTGCCAGCATGTCTTTGGCTGTCTGGGCGTTTTCCTCAGACAGATCGGTATGCAACAAATCCTTGAGGGATGCCCTGGCCGGCATATACTCACCCGCTTCGATCTGCCCGGCAATCTCGGCAAGTTTTTGCTGGGCTTGCCAGGGCATGTAGGCGTGCATATAGAGCAAGTATCCTGAAAAGGCGAGGATTAACAGCGCTGTCAGCCATAGACTCCGGTTTGATCGCTTTGCAGAAGTTACAATTTTTTGGGTTGTTTGACGGGCATCGGTCGGTTGATCGGAGATAAAAGTGATTGAAAACGTACCCATTCGGAGCTGATCTCCCGAATACAGGCGTTTTTCGGATATCACCCGATCATTTAAGAAAAGGGGATTGGTGGTGCTGATATTTCGGGCGATATACCCCTTGTCCTGCTTTTCAATAACGCAATGCTTGCGGGAGATCGACGGGTGCATCAATTTCAGCGTGGCCTCGTTTGATCTTCCGATGATCAGTTTTTCCAGCTTCAGCGGAATGATTTTGCTTTTTCCGGTGGCAGTGGTGCACACCAATCGCGGTCCCAGCGTTTCGTCGCTGATGGTGTCCAGCACCATTGTTTTATCTTCCACCGATGTCAGTTTGGATCCCGGTCGCTCTTTTTCTGCCACCTCAACGACAAATTTTGATTTGCCGAGCGCCAACTCGTCTCCATTTTTTATAAACTGACCTTCTGTCGGTTGGCCATTCACAGAAATTTTGTTGGAACCCAGGTTTTTGATGAAATAGCGGTTGTCTTTTGTGCCCACCTTCGCCTGTACGTCTGAAATTTTAGGGTCACTGATGATAATGTCACACTCTTTTGACCGTCCGAGCAAAAAACTGGCTTTCCGCGTTTCGTGATATTTTTTGGGATTCGATTTTTGAATTAATTTAAACATGGACCACTCAGTCTTTTGCGACCACGGCAGCATGGACCGCCAGAAGCAGGGATTATGATGAAATTGTACGCTTTAGGTATATGTTTTTTATCGGCATTTTCCAGAAAGGCTTTAACCGAATAACCGCTTTTTTTGTGCATTTGACCTTAATTTTCGGTTTAGCGTCGGACGTCCGTGACCACAACGGCTGGTTGAGCGTTTTTTTGTCATAAATTCTGACAATATTTGTCATTTGAAGGTCACAGTGAAGATGATGAATTTAAATAACATATTGAATCAACTGTTATTTTGAATTAACCTGCCTTAGGCTTGTTTTTTGCATGCTTTTTATACCGCAATCACCATCAAAGATTGTTCATCAAAATTTGTGCGCGAAAAAGCCAAAACCCGAGTAATCGGGTGACGGAAAGCCACGGGTCCGCTGGAGGCGGATCGCCGGGTTGCCAAAGCGAGTTCGCAAAGCTGGTTACCGGATAAAGGTGGCACAGCTTTTTTTTTGGCAAAAGCCCGGAAATGGACAAAAAGGAGGCTTTGCTGTGTTCAAATTGGCTGGTGGGACACACATCGGCAGGAGGCTGACGGTCTGGGGTGTTATTGTCATTTGTTTGAGCATTCTGAGCGGCTGCGGGTCGCATCTGGGGCTCGTCAAAGACAACGATGATGATGCCCAGCGAATCATTGTCAGAAATCCTCCTAAATCTATTGCTATTCTGCCTTTTGGCAACCAGACGGAATCCGAAGACATCCACAAATTTGTGCGGACCACCTTTTACAGCCATTTATGTGCGCAACCTTACAAAGATATTGAGCTGCATGAAGTCGATCGAAAGCTCAGGTACCATAACCTGACACACTATGTCGACTTATCCCAAAAATCGGCCCGGCGGCTGGGTCAAATTCTGGGTTGTGATGCTGTTGTGGTCGGCAAAGTGACTGAATATCAGCGATTATACGCAGGCCTTTATTCCCAGATGGCCGTGGGGGCTTCCATAGCGGTATGGGACACCCGTTCCGGGAAAAGGATCTGGACCGATGAGCATGTTACCCGGCAGCATGAGGGCGGGATTCCGCTGGCATTAACGGATATCGCCATGATCGGTATTCGGTCCGGAATGAATTTAACCGAATCGGAAAAGGTCAAAACGGTTGATGAACTGTCACGCTATTTGACAAGCCGGGTGCCCATTCCGGACATAAACGGCCGAAAACATGGCTCCAAATTTGTCAGCCTCAAACGGCTGACCAAAACGAAAAATCAATACGCCACTGAACCGAAACCCGAACGTATGAATATACACCTGAAGAAACTCAGCCTCAAAAAGCTAACCAAAGTCAACCATCCGCAGTATCGGTAAGCAACCTGCTGCTGCCATCTGCATCGATTTAAATCTGACGCAAAAATTTGCCGCACTGCTTCCATTGCCAACCGTAAAAATAGGCATTGATCGGTCCGACGGCCACATTCCTGATTTCTGTTATTTAAAGGAATTTGCTTGAATTTCGAAAATGGTTCTGGAACTATTAGCCGAGTTGAATGTGCTGTTCTTACACTATTGATGTTAACAAAATGAAGATTTTTCCAACCGTAGAGATCTATATCCGCCGAACGCTTGACCAGTTTTATGCCCGCTGGCCTCAGCCCTTCCCCACCAAAGATCGACTGGAGCAATGCAAGCTTATATCCCATCGGGGGGACTACGATAATCAACACGTATTTGAAAATACAGTGGCTGCATTTGACCGGGCCAGCGCCGGCGGTATATGGGGAATCGAGTTTGATCTGCGTTGGACCCGGGATCTGCACCCGGTGGTTTTGCATGATACCGATCTGCGGCGGGTTTTTGGCAACGATTGCGCCATCCATCAGACCACCCTGGCTGAACTTAAATCCGAATGCCCGTTGGTCCCCACGTTGGCCGAAATAATCCCCAGATATGGTAAAAAGATACATCTGATGATCGAGATCAAATCAGAGGTGTATCCGGACCCGGCGCGCCAGAACCGGATTTTAACAGAATTGTTTGCCGCTTTACGGCCGGTGGAAGATTATCATCTTCTGACCATGACGCCGCAGATGTTTAACGTAATCGATTGTGTGCCCCGAAACGCATTTTTACCGGTTGCCCATTTTAATTTTTTCCGGCTCAGCAAACTGGCCATACGACAAAATTACAGCGGGATTGCCGGCCATTATGTGCTGCTGACCCGAGCGCGCCTCAAAAAACACAAAGCGTTCATGCAGAATCTGGCCACCGGTTATGTGAATTCCAAAAATTGCTTGTTCCGTGAGTTGAATCGCAATGTGGAGTGGATTTTTTCTGATAACGCCGTGGCACTTCAGAAGATCGTTAATCAGTTGCTGCAAAATGGTTAGGTTTCCCTCCTTCGCTTTAATGGCTTTGGGGGAAAAGCAGGTTTCGGGCCTTCGCCACGCCGTGGCGGCTGCGTCCCCGCAGGTGGTTGTCAGGTGTCAGGAAACGATACGTGTCAGTTGCCTGTTCACGGGTTTTTGTGCTTCTATCTTCATCTTTGATTACAGTGAGTCGCGGGTTTTTCGTAATCCGCAATTTTTTTTATTGATTTTATACATTGCAATGCGGTAAAAGTTTAGAAAAAGAAATGAAGTAATAGCTTACATATAGAATGCTGATTTCCTCTCGAATTATTTACAGCACCTAACTCTCTTTTCTTGAGCTCATTTTGTTTTCCACTGGCTGGCTGACCCCGTTTGCTGATCGCTGCTTATTCTGCTGAACAATACATTATCTTTTATCAAAAGAGGTGCAGAATGATCGGTAAGGGATTGTTCCCAAATAGCTTGAGGTTATTTTTTATCGCCCTATTGATTGTCTTCTCACAGCCCATATTATTAGCGGAAGATAAAACACAGCGATGTGATTGCCTGGATCAGGCTGTTAAACGAATAAGAGAAATACGTTCCCTTCCTGAAAAGAAGTATCTACTTACGCTGGACGGCCAGCGTATCCTGTTGAAGGAATTTTATAACAAGAGCCATTATCTATTCCCTCAGTGTTGTCTATTTAAAAAATTCTATTATTGGCGCAGCGAGATCATAGAGGTCATTTCGAAAACCCAAAGTGGCAAGATAAAGCATAAAATCAGGTGTTACCATAATTGTCTTGCGACATATTGCCCACATAGCTGCAATCCCCGCAAAACCCATGGAGATGTAGCCGAGTTTTATGATCATAACGGCAATTTTATGGGTTTGGCGGTATATATTGGAGAAGGAAAATATTGTGCGCTGCCATACGGCGGTTATAAAAGATAAAGCCCTAAAACTTTTTTAGTCGGCTTCGAGTAAGGCCGCCTGCTCCCGCCCCTTTTCCTCATCTACAAAATAAAACAGAACAGCCCCGACGACAAACAGGATCAAGATGGAGGCAATACCCCAGCGGGAAGCCATTTGGCCAACGGCGATAACCTGCTCGGGTGTTGGTGAGGGCGGCATCAGGAGTCGTCTGGCAGTCAGCCCCACAATGCCCATCAATACCGGGCCTAAAATGACCGCAAATTTACCCAGCATGTTGTAAAAGCCGTAATATTCGGCGGCTTTGTTTTTGGGGATCAGGCGTGAATAATAAGAGCGGCTAAGCGCCTGGATGCCGCCCTGAACCAGACCAATGGCCATGGCCAGGATGTAAAATTCCGTTTTCTGCGTCATCATGGCACCCCAGACGGTGACTGCCATGTAAATGGCAATCGCCAGATAGATGGATTTGCGAACGCTCCAGCGCTCTCCCAATTTGCCGAATACCAGAGCCGCCGGGAATCCGATAAACTGCACGATTAGCAGCGCAATGATTAAATCGTTGGAATCAAATCCAAGAGAGAGGCCATAATCGACGGCCATGCGGATAATGGTATCGACGCCGTCGATGTAAAACCAATAGGCCAGCAGAAAGATAAAAACGACTTTGAGGTGACGAATTTTTTTAAATGTTCCGGCAAATTGGCGGAACCCGGCAATCACAATACTGTCAGTGTTCTTTTCGGTCGAGACGCCTTTTTCTTCCGGAACCCAGAATATCGTAAAAAAGGTGAACAGTCCCCACCATAAAGCCACAGACAAAAACGAAAACCGCACGGCGGCGGCGGCATCAGGCAATCCGAATTTTTGCGGCATCAACGTCATGAGCACATTGATGAGAAACAAAAGCCCACCGCCCAGATACCCCATGGAAAAGCCCAGGCCGGAGACATAATCGATTTTATCCTCGCCTACGATCCCGGGCAGTAATGAATCATAAAAAACATTGGCACCCGAAAATCCGATGATGCCCATTGCATAAATGAAGATGGCCCATCCCCACTGCCCCCTCTGGACCAGAAAAAGAGCGGCTGTCATGAGCACACCCACGTAGGCAAAAAAAACCAGCAACTTTTTTTTTGCAGAGCCTTTATCGGCGATGGCTCCCAGTATGGGAGCCATTATGGCCACAATCAAACTGGCAATTGAATTACCAAAGCCCAGCTGAGCGGTGCTAACGTTTACATCGGCTCCGTAACTCCAATATTGCTTAAAAAAAATTGGAAAAAATCCGGCCATCACGGTGGTGGCAAATGCAGAATTTGCCCAGTCATACAAGGCCCAGCCCCAGATTGTTTTCTTATCAGATTTCAAACCGACATCTCCGCTTTCGATATAATCAATTTTCAGTTATCGTTTTTCAGGTCTCTGGCTTCTAGCTGCTAGCAACTGATTCCCCGCTTCCCGCCAGAAGCAAGAAGCGAGAAGCCAGCGGCCAGAAATATTGAATCTGAATTAAGACTTAGTACGAAAACATAAAAGTATCAAGGGACTGCTGATTGAATATTCGGGTTTAGGCTATCGACCTACCGGAACGAAGTACAACGGCTGCTCATTGGCAGGCAGGTGAGCGATCTCTTTGACGGCTTCATCGCGAAAAGCACCAATCACCGCCGTATGGAGCCCTATAGCGATCGCCTGTAAACATACATTTTGAGCTGCGTGGCCCACCTCCATGTGCACATAACGAATACCACGGTGGCCATATTTTCCGGTGGTACGCTCATATACCGCGCAAAACAACAAGACCGCGGGTGCCTTTCGGATGGCTCCCTGACGCAGGGCGGCACGGCTGAGTTCTGTGCGTTTGTCTCCGGAGACGATTTTAATCAATGCATGCTGGTGGGGGCTGTATTTGTAAATAGCGGAAGGAAGGTTTTCGATCCGGCCGGCGATGACATAGAGTTCCAGCGGGTAAAGGGCTCCGGCAGATGGTGCTGTTCGGAATCCGCGCGCTGTAGTGATCCCCTGGGCTGACCACACCAGTTGAGAAATCTCAACCAGATCCAGGGGATCGTTTTTATAGGAGCGCACCGATCGCCTTGCCTGTAGAGCCTTTTCGACCGAAATGTCTCCGTCGGTCCGCGGATCGGGTAATTGAATCGTCTGAGTCGGGCTTGCCGGCGACATGGATTCACATCTCCCGGGTGCGGCAGGGGTTAACGTCAGCAGCATGGCGACTGTCAGCTGGGCTGCCACCCCAATATAAGCCGGGCGCATGGGTTTTTATCCTTAATTTAACGATTGCCGATAAAATGCTAAAATCGCTCCGGTATCGCCTTACTGGATTTTTAAAGCGGACCGGACTTCTTAGGGTATTTCATAATATGCTCATGCAATCGTTCAGCCCGTAAACAGAACGTTTCCAGCTTTGCATCAATGAGTTGCGGAAAAGGAGAACCATCGCTTTCAATGGCCAGAAACGGAAGCTGCTCGACATCGGTCAAAACGGCTCTCAGCTGATGACTCGCAGGATCTGTTGCCAGTTTTTCTTCCCGGGTCATGGTTTCATTCAAAATGGCTTCCGACAACCGGTTGGGCATGCAACCAAACGGGCCGATGGCAATGACACCGCAGGACTGAGAAACCACTTCGGTCAGGGAACCACCGACGGTCAGCACCGCTTCACCCGGAAGATTTCTGGAGATGTGAGGCGAGGCATTTTTGATGAAGGTGTCGATGTCGACGGGCTCAGCGTGCACCAGGCCCGATTGGTTTAAAATCGATTTGATGCGCTTTTCATAACGGGCCTGAAATTTATTGCGGATCTTGAATTTTATTTTTTCCATTATGTTCAAGGAGTCTGGATTCAGTCCCTGATCCACCATGTAGTTGCAATATAATATCCACTCGGCAACCGGCGAACAAATGGTGGCAAATCCTTTTTCTGCCAGACGCTCGGTGATGTATTGGCGCGAGAGAGCATCCCGGCGCACAAAAATCTCGCCGGAGAGGGTGATTTTCGGAACGGTTTCAAATGGTTTTTTCATGGGTAGCTGCTGCAGGTGCTGCGCCGTATGTATAAGCTGTTCCTCGAGAACAGGAAATTCACCTTTTTCCAGTGCGGCCAGCAGCGCCTGCCATTCCAATTCAAAGATCTCCATGGCTTTGTGGGGCTCAACCGCATTGGCCAGTATCATCGAGCGAATGTCTTCCATGACGTCGGCAACGACCACCGACCACCATCCCCGGGTTTCGAAATCTTTGTCCATTCCCATGTAGCCGTCCTCGGACGTCAGGGTAAACAAGGCCACATCCGGTATTTCAAGCCGCTTGATGAGATCTTCCATAAAGATAGAATATTGCCCGAAACGACACGGCCCGGAGCCGGTGGCAAAGAAATAAACCAGTACCTCACCGTCACGTTTGCCGTTATTGACGTAACTGAGCAGTGTTCCGGTGGTCAGAATCAACGGCAGGCATTCTTTGCAGGAAGTGTTGGCGCGACCCAGTTTTAATACGGCTTCATCTGAAGGGCGATGCGCTTTGGCGTGAAAGCCGGAGCCCTTCAAAATGGCCGAAAATGCTTCAGAAGATAGCCTCCCCATAGAGGCCAGCAAAACCGTAACCCGCGGATCAGTCATGGGTATAGCGTCACCCGAAGAGGTCAGTATTTTGGTTGTGCCGTTATCATGCACGATCCGGGCCGGTTGAAATGTTCGCCGGGGCTGGATGATTTTTTTCTGGGCAATCAGCTGACGGTAGGCCTGCACGATATCCAAAAATGCTTCGACGCGGGTTTCCAATCCGGCATCCGCTGTATGGCTGTCGAGTTCCAGGGTAAGGGAAGGTTTGCGGCCCATGATTTCGCGGAAATATCCAACCACAAATGAATCCGGGCCGCAGGAAAAATTGGTGATATAGGTGCCGAACAGCTGGGGATGGCGCTTGACCAGTCGGCCGGCTTTCATCATCAGTTTTCCCATGCCCCAGTACATATGCCGCTTGGATCGCTCTTCACCGAATTTGAGAAAATCAAGCGGAATTACCGGAATACCTCTTGAAGCAAATTTGTGCGGGATGCCCATGTGGGCTTCATCCGCATAACCATTATACGGACGGGAAAAAATCACCACAGCAAACTTATTCGGATCCGCTTCCAGTTCGGCCATGGCGCTTTGACCGATGGCCTGCATTTCAGCCATACAATCCAATTGTCTGCGCAAAGCTGTCTCAAAGGCAGCTTCAGCCGCTTTGCGTCTGATGCCCATCTTTTTAGCAGCCGCGAGCAACGGTTGGCGCGCATCTGTTAGTCCTCTGGAAAGATCGATCAGGGGAGTTAACAGCTGTGTCCCTGATTTGGCTAGCAGTTCCAATTTTTTGCGAAAGGTGGTTTGCAGATAAAACGTTTCACCCTGAACCAGCGGGCACACCTGGGAATGATGATTGCCGTCGGTTTCACTTTCGCTGGGCACGGCTTTAAAATGCGGCAGAAAAATAAAATCGGGTGCTGGCCGGGTTTCAATCAAGGAATAGAAAAAGCCATGGGCCAGCTCAACCGGGTAGCAAAAAGGCGCATTGCGCTGGTCAATGCCTTCTTGGGAGGGTTCCGGCGGCAAAAGGACCGCATAGCCCAGCTCGGCAAAAAAATTGGAATACAACGGATAGTATGTGTTAGTTAAAAAGCTGCGATTAAAACCGATGGTTCCCCGCTGGGGGCGGCCTGAATCCGCCGCCGGCCGCGCGCCGTATTTTTCAAATATGAGCTGCTGGCGGATTCGCACCAGATCCAGTTTGGCGACATCATATTTTACATTGTGCCGCAGGTTGTAATAGCGATTGCAGGCACCGCCAAAAGGATATTTTTTACCCTCGACCTGAATCATGGCAATATCACAACGGCGATCGCATTTTTCGTTTCCGCCTTTGCAGACGAATGATTTTTTATACGTGACACTGCGGTTTGCCAGCGTTGCCAGATCAAATTGGTCTGCGGACATCAGTCCGGTATCAATTCGATTTTTAACGGCCAGCGCAACACCATATGCACCCATCAGTCCGGGTTCCGGCGGAACCACGATGGGTTTGCCAATCAGGGAGGCCATGGCCAATGGAACAGCTGTGTTGTAACAAACCCCTCCCTGCATAAATACTTTTTCACCCACCGGCCGATTGCCCTTGACGCGATTTGAATAATTCATACAGATGGAATATACCAGCCCGGCGACAATGTCTTCATGACGCGCACCTTCGTGAATCGCGTTTTTAATGTCGGAGGCAATGAACGCGGCGCATTGATCATTAAAATTCGGCGGCTGTTGCCCTTTCAGGGCTACACCGGCAATTTTCTCCATTTCGACCCCGAGGGTTTCATAAGCCGATTCTTCTAAAAATGAGCCGGTGCCAGCTGAACAGGCCTCGTTCATGGCATAATCAGACGGCACCCCGTTGGTGATATAGGTGTATTTGGCATCCTGGCCGCCGATTTCAAAAATGGTGTCGACTTTGGGGTCAAAATAGACGGCAGCGGTGGCATGCGCGATGATTTCGTTGATAACGCCATCGGTAAGGGCATGCAAACCAGCAATCTGCCGGCCCGATCCGCACACACCGAGGCCGATAATCGACAGTTGCGCCGGGCCCACCCGCCTCTGGATTTGTTCCAGAATGGATTGGTAACAGCGTCGGGAAGCGCCGACCGGGTCACCATTGGTGCGCAGGTAAACCGAGGCCAGCATGGCATCATCTGATTTACGCATCAACACCGCTTTGGTTGTGGTCGAGCCAACATCCAGGCCTAAAATGCAGGTATCGCCGGGCTTAACATCCCCTTTTTCAATGGTTTTGAAATCAACCTCCGCGGCAAAATCATTCAGCGGCGGTAAGGTATCGAATGAGGTGATTTCCGAGCGGAACAAATTGGCCTCACCTTCAACCGCAGCGGTTTCATGTTCCAGCGCCCATAATGCGGCTCCCAGGGCTTCAAAATAAGGGGCTTCATCCGGTACCACCAATCCCGGGATGTCCTGTTTAAGGTAATCGACCATCATATGGTTACGGGCAGTGCCGCCGGCGAGCAATAAATTGCGCCGTTCCACCTTTTTGAGGAGTTCCAGAATTTTATTGGCCATCATTTTACATAATCCGGCGGTAACCTGGGATTTTGGAACACCTTTGTTGGTGGCGTGGGTGCAATCCGATTTACAAAAAACCGAACAACGCCCCGATACGTGGTGGGGTGACTCTACTGACGCCCATTGCGCGGCTTCATCCAGAGTAACATTCATGCGCCGCAGTTGCTGTAGAAAAAATTCACCGGTACCCGAAGCGCATTTATTTCCCGTGATAACGTTGGATATGCGCCCGGACCGATCCAAAACGTAGACCATGAAGGTCTCGCCGCCGGCCGAAATAATGGCTGGACAATCAACCCCCGGCGGCTTGACATACTGATAAGCATATTCGACGGCTTCGGGTTCGGAAATGGACGTCAGGTTTACAAATTTGCGAAATTTACGGCCGGTGGCAGCAATGCGATCAAAGGAGCTCAAATCCAGCTGTTCAAAGGCTTTTAGCAGCGTGCGCTTCGGATCGCCCTCATGGGGATAAAGGGCGGATTCAATCAACAAAGGTTTGGATTGCAGGGCTGGATCATCGGCTTCTGGATGAGGTGGTGCCAGTGTTAGCTGGGCGATCGAAACAGTTGATGCCCCCAAACAGATTCCCAAAGATTTTATCGCTTCAGCCATCGAATCAGTTTCAACTTTCAGTCGCTTTAGGTTAGTGCTTTACTGATGAGCCTGTATCCTATCAGTTTTCCATGGGAAGGATTGTCGTGGCCCAATATTCGGTTCATGCCATAGCAGGCCTGTAACCTGATGATGGAAATCATCCTCCAAATATCCGGTCACCCGAAGGTTGGCAAAAAGACAATGCCCGGTCTCATTGCGTCATCGCACGAATCAAAAGGCCGGGATTTCCAGAAGGGTGTTCCAGGGCGGCTACCCGCGTTTTCGAGGCCTTAAACATGGTCCCCCCGGGCAGAGCAATTTGTGTTGTCTTACTTTAATTTGAATCGACTTGCAAGGTTTAAGTGATTTGAAAATCAATTTAATGCATCGGTCGGGTCGATGCCGTCGGCTGACCATCGCACAGTCAGAAATTTGTTGATATTATTTTATTTCAATAAGATAAAAGGCAAACTGATCATAATAACCAATTTTCCGGGCGTCAAGCGCGATACGACGCTTGACATTAAATTAGCGGTTTTATACAACCGTATAGTATTTAATAATTAAATAATATCAATGGATTAATCCAGCTAAAGGAGATAGAGCCATGATGCGTCGCTATCTTCTGATCAGCGCAGTAGGTTTTTTGCTTGGCGGGCTGATCGGATGCATTAACTTGGGCCCTCATTATCAACACCCTGATGTAAATATCGAAATCCCGAAATATTATCAGAGCGATTCAATCAAATCCAGCACCGATGCTATGATTACCGATCGCTGGTGGCAGGATTTCAATGACCCCGAGCTCAACCGGCTGGTTGAGGCTGTGTTGCAGCATAACTGGGATTTGAAACAGGCCGCGGCCCGGATTCTGGAGGCCCGGGCCCAGTATGTTCAGGTTGGTGCCGACCGTTGGCCCCAGGTAAATTTCGATTATGACTGGAATAAACGTCGCTTCGGCGGCGTCAATGTCGGACGCGGAGAGACGATTACCACCCACCAGGTGGCTTTTAGGGCGCTTTTTGAAATCGATCTGTGGAGCCGCCTGGCCAAAGCCTCCCGGGCGGCCTGGAATGAAATTCTGGTGGATGAAGAAAACCGCCGTACGATTGCTCAAACTCTGGTCGCTGAAACCATCAACCTGTATTTGCAGATCGAAGCCTTTGAACGCAGACTCCAAATTGCCGCCGATAGTATTGCGGCCTTTGAACGCAGTCTGCAGTTTGTCGAAACCCGGTACCGCCGGGGCCTGACCTCTGTCCTGGATGTTCGGCAGGCGCGCAGAATCCTGTCCGGAGCCCAAATTCGCGTTCCCGAATTGCAGCAGCAACTGGGAATTACCCAGCAGCAACTTTCGATATTACTGGGCCGTTATCCGGAAACCCGGCCGGCACGGCCCCAGCCGGAGGACTATTACCGGCAGCCGGAACCGGTGCCGACCGGCCTTCCCTCCACCCTGTTGCGCCAACGACCTGATATTCGCGCTGCGGAGGTGCGGCTGCAGGCCCTAAACGAGCAAATTGGTGCCGCTAAAGCAGACCGGTTTCCGAAAATCACCCTGACCGGCAGTTACGGTTGGAATGCGGACGGTAAAGACCGGCTGTTTAAAAGCGAAAGCGTCATCTGGAATTTTGCCCGCGGTGTGATGCAACCCCTTGTGGATGCCGATCTTTTAAAAGCCCGTCAGCGAGGCGTTGAAGCCCAGTACCAGCAGGCTGTTTCAGATTATGCCAACACCGTCTTAAATGCCTTTGCCGAAGTGGAAGGGGCGTTGTTGACCCGCCAAAAACAGCTTGAACGCCGGCAGCGCGAGGTGGTTTTTTTAGAGGAAGCCCGTGCGACCCAGCGTGTGGCGCAAAACCGTTACATAAAGGGGCTTGTACAATATTTGGATGTACTGGACGCCCAGCAGACGCGGTTTACGGCTGAAGATAGACTGGCCGAGGTGGATTTGAGCATTTTGTCTAACCGTGTTAATTTACACCGTGCTTTAGGCGGCAGCTGGGCTGTGCCAGAACCGATTAAATTGCAGAGGGATGGATATTTCTTTGACTTTGAAACCCAAGATACCATTTTTCCATAAGCATCAATCCGTACCTAAATCGGTTGAGCCCGTTGAGCCCGTTTAGCCGGTTGAACCGGTTAAAATCGGAAATATGTCTGATTCTATGTTTATGGACTAACGGGCAACGGGCTAAACCGGCCAACCTAAAACCGTGATCGCCTATTTTTGCGAAAGCCTTTATGGCATGGCGGGTTTGGTGCGGGTTTCCTGGGCAGCAATGTCTGGATCAATGCGCCAGGTGACAAGAGGTGAAAGGGTATACAACAGCATGTAAATCAAAGCGGCCTGACCATAATAGGGTGTAAATACCGAACAGATCACAATCAGTGTTCCACGCCCAAACCAGGGGTGTCGGCTCATAAAACGACCCAGGTGCAGGTAGCGGATCGGATAGGCGTTCATCAGGACGGCGGCGACAATGACCAGTCCAAAGCAAAAAACACCCCAGAATGGGATCCAATCGGAGCCGTCATTGATGGCCTGGCCGAATATGATCAATCCAGACATCACCAGCAAAGCGGCTGCCGGCGTTGGCATACCTTTAAAAAATCCAGGGATGGGAGATTTATCCAATGTGAAATAAACCAGGCGGCCAATCCCCAGCAGCGCGTATATCCAGGCAACCCAGCCCAGCGGTAGCTTTTGAATGACCGGGTTCGGATGGCTGGATAAAACGATATAAAATATCCAGGCCGGCGCAATACAAAAGCTGACTGCATCTGAGATGTCATCCAGCAGACTTCCAAAAGTAATGGATTTTTGGGGTATTTCTTCATCCATCGGCTCGGTCAGACCCAGTTTGCGTGCCACTGCGCCGTCGAGTTTGTCAAACAGGGCCGCACCGATCAGAAAAAGAGATGCTTCCCGGATGCGGGCCTGATACGCAAAAAATACCGCCAGCAAACCCATCATGGCATTCATCAGGGTCAATGCATTGGGAAAAAAGGCCAGAATGCGGCGCCGCATCTTCTCATCTCCCAGACACAGCTCATCCAGGCACAATCGGCCATATTTGCGAACATAGCCGGCAATTGAACCGAAGTTAATGATCAAGAAGATGATTTCAATAAAAAACAGTCCCCGCAGCGGCAGGTTTCCCAGCCACGATATCCAGAAATAAATTTTAGAAGGCGGACCTTCGGGCACATAAAACGCATAGGCATACAGCAAAGCACCCACCGGAGCGGCAACAATCGTGCGCAAACGGGTAAACTCTTTATATTCGAGTTCCTGGTCATAGCGTACGGCAAAACCGCGCATAAAGTGTGCAAAATTATCCCGCACCAGAACGGTTACAGCCAGTAGCAGCACCAAAATGGCGTGCAGCATTTCGCCCCGGGTGGGGTCCGGCGAGCTGAAATGAACCCGCCACATGACACCAACCGCCAGCAACGGAAAGATAATCGAGTATACCAGTTTGTCCATCAGGCGATCGGCCAGTTGCGCCAGGGGTGGATGGAGCTCAAACCGCGCGGCAAACCAACCATCAACCAGATCAAAGCTCATGGAAATAAACAAAAACAGCACACCGATCGTATACATGACCGGGTTTTGCGTCCACATGACGGCAATGGCGCATATCATTCCGGCAAACACCAGCGGGGGCCGACCGTAAACGAAAAGTGCTGTTAATTTTTGTGATATGATTTCCCTCTTGGTCATGGCGTGTTTCATATATTAAAAGATCTGCAAAATCATGTCAAGAAAGGGTCTTTTCGGCAGTCTTCAAACGGTGCACTTGGTTTGGAGACTCCTCTTGGCCCCGCTAAAAATATGAGGCCGAACGCCCAAAAAGCAAGGCTCGCTAGTGCAATCCGCGCTGTTTAAGCCCTTGTTGGAAACGGGTCGATTGATAACGAGTTGCCGTGTGTCCGACAGCTTAGGGATGCATCGAGCCTTCTCGATGCAAATGCAACAAGCTTGAGCATAAGGCTTTGCCATCCGGTAGGCTTTCTGATAAGGCAATTGCAGCATCTGCGACTGAATTAAAATTAAATGCCGATCAAACAGGCCACCCGTATGTCCCGTTCAATCTACAAAAAAGTTGGAATTGCTTCGGTCATAATGATGGCATCGGTTTTACTGAGCAACCTAATTGGATTGGTCAGGGAAATGGTGATTGCCTATTTTAGGGGCGCTGGGCGAGATGTTGATGCCTACCAGCTTTCCTTTTTAATTCCTGAAATATTGAATCATATTCTTGCCAGTGGTTTTCTTACCATTACGTTTATTCCGATTTTCTCGCGCTACCTTTCAAAGAATAATGAGAGTGAAGGATGGCATGTATTTTCTCTCATCTTAACGAACTTCGGAATGCTGCTCATTCTGTTCATCTGTATCGCTGAAGTCTATACCGCTGAAATAATTATGGTGCTGGCGCCGGGAATTGATGACGCGGCGCTCAAAATAACGGTGATTCGAATGACCCGAATCATACTTCCGGCTCAATTTTTCTTTTTTGTATCAGGGCTGTTAATGGCCGTGCAGTATGCCAAAGAAAGATTTACCACACCGGCCCTATCCCCTATTGTCTATAATCTGTGCATCATCCTGGGAGGGATTCTGCTGGGAAGCCGGTTCGGAATGCTCGGTTTTTCCTGGGGCGTTTTAGGCGGAGCTGTAGGCAATTTTATGATCCAGTATGCCGGCGCTAAACGCGTCGGTATGAAGTTTAGGCTTTCATTTGAGTTAAGACATCCGGATCTTAAAAAATACATTCTACTAACACTCCCACTTATGCTTGGCTTGACCATGACGTTTTCACGGGAATTCTTTTTCAGAATTTTTGGATCATATCTTCCGGCGGGCGGAATTTCAGGCATCAATTATGCCCTGAAGATTATGCTCATACCGGTCGCTCTATTCGGGCAGGCCATTGGAACAGCAGTGTATCCATTTCTGGCACGACTGGTGGCTGAAAACAATTTAGAGGAAATGAACCGTTTGCTGAACAACACCCTGCGTTATCTAGCATTGGTCATACCGGTTTCGGTTTTGTTAATGGTGCTTAGAAATGAAGTGGTGTCGATTATATATCAGCGCGGCCAATTTGATGCAGCTGCAACCGCTCTTACCGCTGATATTCTCATTTATCTGCTCGTTGGCGCGTTTGCCCTTGCGGCCTACACGATTGTGCCCAGAGCGTTTTATGCGACGCAAAACACCCTATTTCCTGCCGTTTATGGCAGTATCGCGGTACTACTAAGCCTTCCTTTTTATTTTTTAGGGATGCGATTCTTAGGCGCCAAGGGAATCGCCATTGCGATCTCGCTGTCGGAGATCTTACAGGTGGTTGTGCTTTACATGTTGTGGAACAAAAGAAGCGCAAATACCGCAAGTCGACAGGTTTATGCGTTTTATGCGAAGATGATTGTTCTCAGCGCAATTCTGGGCCCTTTACTTTTTTGGTTTAAGGCCGATATGTTGAAAGGGATTGATACGGCTACCTTTGTTGGAAGCCTGTTGGTCATTGCCCTGACCGGTGTTGCTTTTCTGGCCGTCATGGCGGCTGTGGCCTACGGACTGAAAGTCAACGAAATCACCTATGTGGCCGGGCGAATTGTGAACCAAGTGAAAAAAACCATCGGATATCAATAGAATCGTCTTGCCCTCGAAGATACCGACGCCATTGATGATGCCGTTTGGCCCAACGCATACAAAAATCGGAATGAGCCAACCTCAGCAGTTTTATCGATGCCGGAGACCTACCATCGAATCAGCGCACTACCCCAGGTCAACCCACCACCGAAGACGGGCAAACAGATTAAATCGTCGGCCTTGATGCTGCCGTCGCGCGCGGCTTCATCCAGAGAAATTGCGCACGAGGCTGAAGAAATATTGCCATATTTTTGCAGCGTCAGATAAAAACGCTCAAAGGGGATCTTTAACGATCGGGCAATATTTTGAAACATGCGGATATTGGCTTGATGGGGAATAAACCAGTCAACGTCAGCCACATTTAAATCGTTGAATTCAAGGGCTTCATTTATGGCGCCGATAAAATGCCGCACGGCCACACGAAAACTCAAACTCGCTTCGATTAATTTCAGAGTGTGCCGCTTATCGTCGACACTTTCGTGTGAAATCGGCGTGGTTTTCGAACCGCCCCCGGGCAGCAGCAAATCCTGTCCGTTGGCACCATCGGTGTGAATGTGACTGGACAGCAGCTCATGACCGTCCGTTTCGATGGTCAGTACGGCGGCACCGGAACCATCGCCCCACAGAATGCAGGTTGATCGATCCGTCCAATCAAGGGTTCGGGTCATGATTTCAGAAGCCACCACCAGGACGCTTTGGCAGCTTTTGTTTTTGAGGTACTGTTCGGCCACGTTTAAACCGAAAATAAAGCCGGAACATGCTGCAGTGATATCAAAGGTCACCGCCTGAGGGGCGTCCAGTTTGGCCTGCAGCCAGTTCGCAGCCGAGGGACAGCAGGTATCCGGTGTTATGGTGGCCATGATAATTAAGTCAATGTCTTTGGCCGTCAGACCGGCGGCCTCCAGAGCCTTCAGTGAGGCCGCACACCCCAGGTCGGCTGTGGTGACCTCCGGATCTGCTATTCTTCGTTCCACCACACCGGTGCGCTTGCGGATCCATTCATCGGTGGTGTCCAGCCCCATATCTGCCAGATCATCGTTGGTCAGCCGTTTTGTCGGGACATGCGAGCCGGTTCCCAGAATGCGAATTGATTCCACGTTTCATTACTCCGGAAATTCGAATTAGAAGTCGGTTGGACGTTTAATATTGTTGACCTTGTAAAAAGTCGAAATCATCAAGTGTTTAGTATTTAGTGTTTGGTGTTTGGTAGGAACCATTTGACTTTATATCGAAATTTTAGAATGCTAACCACTAAACACCAAATAGGAAACACACTCAATAAAAGGTTGCCGTCCTGACCTGTCAGGAGATTATCAGATATAACGGTCTACCATTTCAGAGATCATTCTTTCGATCCCCTGCGGGCCTTCCTCTTGCTCCACCGTTAGAATCAGGTTTTTAATTTTTTGATAGGTCGCCGGATCTCGTTTTAAATCATCGGTCGAGTGATAGGCGCCCCCACGACGACCGGCTCGATAAATCAGGCGGTCGCTATCCGAAAGATTCTGGTAGGCTTGAACGACAGACAGCATTTTTTCTTTATCATCCGGCAGCTTGCCGCTGACCTCCTCGAGCAGATTCATGATATGATCACTGGTTACCGTGCTGGTAATGCCATCAAGAGTTTGAATGAAAAGTCCGATTTCTTCGGCCAGCATATCGTCGGTTTGCATCGTAAAGCTGCCATCTTCCAGCCGGCTGTGAAGTGGTACGTGGTCCGGTACCCGCAGACTGCGCAGCCGGATAAAATGGGGATTGATTTGATTGAGAACCCTGGCAGTTTCGATGGCATGCTCACGCCACATTTCCTGGCCGCCGAGACCGGGCATAACATATTCGGACACCTCCATACCAGCTGCCAGTAGCCGTTTTCCGGCTTCTATATGCTGGGCACCGGAAACACCCTTTTTCATCAGCTTTAACAATGGATCATATCCACTTTCCAATCCGATATGAACACGGTCCAGACCGGCTTTGCGGATTTGTTTTAATGCCTCGATGGACTTACGGATAACGGTTCTGGATCGGGAATAAGTCGTCACCCGTTTAATTTGCGGAAACTGTTGTTTTAGAAACTGCAAAACCGCCACCAGATCCGCTGTTTTCATGATCAGGTTATCGGCATCCTGCAAAAAACAGGCATCCGTCTGATAATACAGCCAGGCCGCAATGCTGCGATATTGGCTGGAGGTGGGCTGATTGAAGATGGTGCTGATCACCGCATCATTGACAGCGCCCTTGTGCCCCAGTTTTGCTGAAAGCGCTTCGATCTCATCGGCCATTTGTTTTGCTGCTAAAATATCCTGTTTGATTTCATCGACTGTGCGCAGGGAGAATTTATCGCGCTTGTAGACCGGACAAAACAGGCACTGGTTCCAGGGACAGTTGCGCGTCAAACGCAGCAACAGGCTGCGCGCTTCATTGGGCGGTCGGATGGGGCCCTGTTCAAATGTAAGGGGCTTTTCGTTCATGGATCTTGTGCCATTTCGTTGATGGACTTATTTATGGGTCAGATTCTTCAATTTTTCAACAAAAAAAGGACGGCCTGTTACAGCCGCCCTTTGGTTGTTTGGGGATCTATGCAATGGGTGCCGGCTTACAAAGATGTTCCTGCTCCATTGCCACGCGCCCGCAGCCGCCACATACAAATTTCATAGCTGCCAGTTTGTCTTTGCACTGATGGGTGTGATCCGTTTCGGTGGCACCGCAGAAACTGCAATTGGCCTTATCGCCGCACGGATTGCAAAGATGCCCGGGTGCATTGGCGACCGCACCGCAGTTTTTACATGTATAAGCCATGATCTATCTCCTTAATTTGAATTCATGATAATTCATCAATGTTCTGGAAAATATGAGTACGGTTGTCAAAAAAGTCAAGAAGAGTAGACACTGATTTTAGGGTGATGGACGGGGCGACCTCTTTTCCTCTGCCGCTGGTTTGTCTTTTGAACCGGGAAGAACCGGCTGGATGATAGTTATCGGCAGTTTGAGGGTTCTTTCCAGAATGCCAAGCAACCCGGATCCCACTGCAGTCGGTGATAGCGGGATGACATCCGGATCACCCAGATCCCCAACTGCCCTGAATGGAATCGAGATCAGATTACCGCCCAAAATGTTGCCGACCAGAGGGATGATTTTAACGATCCGGTCGACGGTTTTAAACGGTGCGACCAGCACAATCAGATCAACCTTATTTTCGGTTAGATCGATATCACCTTCAATGGCGATACCCATGGACGGGCTGTCGATAGAGGTATCGGAGATAATCAGCTTGCCGTCTTCAAATACGCCATTGGCTATCATCGAATTATACGCAAAGCCCTTGCCTTTCAGATCCGGAACTTCGCCTCGGTAGATTTCGGTGACATTCAGCAATGCAAATATTTTCGCCAGCATGCCGAAACGATATATCCGGCCGTCATTGGAGTTGAATGTCAGGTCTCCGGTCAGAGATTTGGGAAATGCGCTGGGCCTGGCCTTGGCCAAAAGCTCCCCACTGAGATTAAAGCTGCCCGCCATCAAATGCTGTTTTTCAAACAGGCAGGCAAGGCTGCTGTCCAGGTCCCCCTCTTTGGCGTCCGGATTAAAATAAAGCTCAAACGTATCGCCTGAAACCTTGAAAATGCCAGGAAATTGGATGCCGCAAAGGTCTGCTTTGCGTACGACAATTCGGGTAATATCTTTTTCAAAGGTGATGTCAGCGTGAACTGGACGCCAGGTAAAAGATTCATATGTAAAATTTTCCAGCTCGACAAGTAATCCCCCCTGCAGCTTCATCTTTTCTTCGGTTGCGGTCGCCTTTTCGGTGCTGGCTATCTGGTCAATTTGTTCCCATTTTAAACGATCGGCTTTCAACTGCATTTCAAGCGATAATGCATCTTCAGAAAAACTCGCGCCGCCCTGAATATTAATCTGGCTATCTTCCCATCCGATGTGCACATCGCTTAAATCAATACGACCGCTCACCCCTGCAGCCGCGGGGGCATCCTTGGCAATAAAATGGGCTGTTTTAATCAGAAAGGGTTCTTTGAATGAATCTGATACCAGATCCATTGCTTTTATGTCGCCGTCGATCCGAAATTGCCAGGCCTTGGAAGCACCAACCGGCCCTTTAAACGCCAAATCGGTGAGCATCAATTGGCCCTGGGTAGCTTTGTAACCCTTGAACATTTTAGCGAGCGTTTCAAAGGATACCAGCCAGGGGTAGAGCTCTGCAATTTGAATGCCTGCAGAATCGGCCTTGATTTCGAATAAGGGTATTTTACCCCACTGCTTGCCCAGGGTCAGCCCGCCAATCGTTGATGTGCCGAATCTGGCATCGGTTTCTTGCAGGTCAATGCGCATATGGCGCCACAATACGTCCCCGCCGTTTAGTTCTATGTCGGTCGGAAACGTTGCCGAGCGGATATGCCATTTTTTAATGGCCCCGCTGAGATTCATTTTATGCTTCGATTTTGAGCCGATCGGGCCCTCAAATTTCAAATTCGTAAATGCCAGGGTTCCTTTTAATACGGGGACGTCTTTGACGGTTTGCTTCAAGCTATTATGGGATTTCAACCAGGTATAGACTTCGTCCAGATTGATTACGCTTTCACCGGTGCTGGCAGTCACCGAAGCCGCCTTGCCCCATTTGATTTTGGCAGACAGGCCTGCAAATAATGATTGCCCCACCTGGGTGTTCATCTTGATGACCTTCAACTGGTTCTTGTCACAACTAAATCGGCCCTGGGCGATCGTCAACCGGCCCGGCAGCTGCGGTGAACTCAGGCTGACATTTTGTATCGCACCAGTGGATATTACCTGCCAACGGGTGGGTTCTAAAAGCGGTCCTGCAAGGTTGACGTTTTGTAAAGAGACACCACCGTCGATGGTCTCGATCTGCCGCAGGTGACGTTCAAGTGCTTGATATTGCACCAGCCATGCTTGCATTTGGGCTAAATCGATATGGCTGGACGTTAAGGATACTTCTAAAAATGAGGATTTTTCCCACCCAAAGCGAGTCGACAGCCCGGATAAGCTTGATTTTCCAATGCGCGCATCACTGTTTGTCAATTCGATCTGGTCGCCGTCTAAAACGAAACTGCCGCCTTTAACCATGACCGGATAAGGAATTCGCTGATAAACAGCATTCACAGAAAAATCAGAAGCCATAACTTTCACATTAACGTCTTGCAAATCCTCGCCGATAATCAACATGCCCAGGGCATTGCCTTCAAATTTCTTAAAGCGCTTTAATTCTTTCTGGAATTGTTTGTCCTTGACCAGATTAGCTAAAACAGAGGGAAGCTGGGCCAGATCCGCCTGGACGAGCGCTTCAACATGGAACGGAGCCGTATCCTTTGTCAGCGGGATGGACAGTTTCCCTTTTTTCGCAAATGTATTGCCCATTTGTGCTTCGGCATTTTCACCGGTTAAAATGCCGTTTGCAATCATTGCGTCACCCTGTACATTTTCCAATTCCAGCGAGCCCACCGGGACAGAGATTTTTCCGCCCACCAGTTTTCCCTGTATCACGATTTGTTTTTCGTCAATCAGTTGGGCCCAATCCGATGCCTGGGTTTTTAGCGTGATCCGTTGAAAATCACCGTCCCGAAGAATGTTGAATATATCCGATACGGTTTCTGAGTCTTCGGTCAGCGCCAGCGCGATTTTTTGAGCTGTTGCCACCTTGATCCGCTGGCCTTCCACCTCCATATCAATAGAGGACTGCCGGGGATCGATATTCAACTTGCCTGCCAGGCTTATCGCTGGATCGGTCAAATCAAGCTGAGATAGATTCAACGACAGGCTGTTTCCATCAAAGCGCAAATTCGCCTGCAGGCGGGTATCATTTATTTTCAGCTCTTTATTTGCGCGCCGCCAATACATATACGGTATTGCGGCTTCAACATCCGCCTGAAGGTTATCAGGACCATCTGTATTCAGGTTCAATATCATGTTTGCCCGGGCATTGGTCATTTTCAGGCTGGATTCCGGAAATAGGTATTCAACCACGGCATGCGGCCGCAACTGATTCAATGTAATCTGGCTGTTAAGCTTTAAGCCCGGTTCTGTGTATTGGCCCTTGATGCTAATATTCTCCCAGAAGTTCGACTGGCACTGGGCGGAAAACTCAATGGCTGCACCTTTATGTCTTATCTGGCTGGTGACGCCCTGAAGCGCTAAAACACGTTGCGCGCCTTGGTAGAAATGGATTCGGCCGTTACGAATATTTATCGCAATACGGGGAATTTTGAATTGCGGTATAGATTGAAGGGTCGATTTTAGCCAGTCGCCTGGGGTGTCTAAGGTAAATGGCTTGCGAGGAATTGATTCGGTTTTAGATGCTTCCCGAACTTGAACCTTGATTTTCGGAGATCGTGCACGGGCAACTCGAATTTCAAGATCACCGGCAAATAGCGGCAGGATTTTCGGATAGATTCTAAGTGAATCCACCGTGCCTTGAATATTGTCGGGTAAGGTGAAGCTGACATCGGATATAACAACGTGCGGGCGGGGGAAAAACGCCATATCGAGTCGTTGGTATTCGATTTTGCCCCCCAGATCCTCTGCATATATGCGTTTGATTTCCGTTTTGACGGTTTCAAGGTTAATCAACTTGGGGGTAGCGATTAGCAGAATGATCAGCAAGCACAATAAAATTGTCCCAATGCTGATGAGCGTAAACCATATTTTGCGGTGTTTGGGCATTATGGTCTTTCCAAATTTGATTACTTTGCAACCCGAGTATTATCGTTGAGGTCTGTAATTGCCTGTACACCTAAGACCCAGTGAATTGGAATACTGGAATGTTGGAATATTGGAACCGGTGTAATGATCAATGCGCGTTTATAGCGGGCCTGATCAGGTTTAAACTCATGGGATCATCAGTTCAGCTTACCCATTATTCCATTATTCCATATGGCGTATTGCATTAGTTTACCATATTTTGACGCGACTGCGGCCTTTAATGTCGACGGGGACATGCAATGCAGGGCTGCATATCATGTTTTAAAATAGAAGGCAAAATATCATAACGGCCATTGAATTCTGATTGCTGTTGAGAAATAAAAATTAAATGAATATTATCAAATATTTATTGGCCTTGACAACGGTTGTTGCCATCACTAACTTCATTTTTATTGCCACATGGAGGTGGTACCATGTCTAAAGCGAAACAAAAATTTGATGCCGCCATGGTGCAGTTTGTCGGTCAAAATTACCATAAAAGCATTGATCTTTTCAGCGAAGCCATCGCCTCTGATCCGGAATTTCAACTGGCATTTAAGAGCAGAGGAGCGGCCCATCTTCGACTGGGCCGTATCCAGGACGCGCTTGCTGATTTTAATCGCGTGCTTGAATTGGACCCCAACAGCACCCGGGCTCTTCATCTGCGCGGCTTAGCTCACGAAAAAGCCGGTGATTATGCCAAAGCGATCGCCGATTTGAGCAAAGCCATTGAAATTAACCCTCAATACGGCGCGGCCTACTACAGCCGGGCCAACCTGTATTCAAAGACCGGCAAGACAGCTCAAGCAGCTGAAGATATAGAAATGGTAACACATAGGTATTGCAGAAATAGCCCAAAAATTATACAAACCGGTTTGATCGTAAACAAGAAGAAAAAGGTATGGGTTTTAAGCGCCAATTCAGGGAGCCATAAATTCGTGAAAGCAATGGTGTTAAACCGGCTGACCACTATCGCTGAAAATAAAGAACCCCTTGCGCTTGTGGATATGCCGGAGCCGGTTCCTGAAGATAACGAAATTTTGATAAAGGTGTCCACCTGCGGCGTGTGCCACACCGAGCTGGACGAAATCGAAGGTCGCACACCCCCATTGAAATTGCCGGTGGTGCCGGGTCATCAAATTGTCGGCCGGGTGGCGGCTGGTGGAGACGGCGTTAAAAAGTTCGGTGTGGGTGACCGCGTTGGTGTTGCCTGGATCCATCATGCCTGCGGTCGGTGTTATTTATGCACGAGGGGCGCTGAAAACTTATGTGCGTCATTTAAGGCCACCGGCAGAGATGTCCATGGTGGTTACGCTGAATATATGACCGTAGATGAAAATTTCGCCTATCCCATCCCTGAGGTGTTTACCGATCTACAAGCGGCACCCCTTTTATGTGCCGGTGCCATCGGCTATCGGTCCATGCAGCTCAGTGGGATCAAGGAAGAGCAGAACCTGGGGTTGACCGGATTCGGCGCATCGGCTCATCTGGTGTTGAAAATGGTGCATCACAAATGGCCGAATACGAAGATATTCGTTTTTGCCAGAAGCAAACAAGAACGAGAGTTTGCACGCCAGTTAGGCGCAGTTTGGGCAGGCGATACAGCTGTCCAACCTCCCGAAATGCTCGATGCAATCATTGATACCACGCCGGCCTGGAAACCGATCGTCAAAGCCTTGAAATGTCTGAAGCCGGGTGGACGGTTGATCATCAATGCCATTCGAAAAGAAGAAAGCGATAAAAAAGCATTGTTAAAACTGGATTATGCCGAGCATCTCTGGCAGGAAAAGGAAATCAAAAGTGTGGCCAACGTGGCCCGCGCCGATGTCAGTGAGTTTCTGTCGCTGGCCGCTGACATTCCGATTAAACCGGAGGTACAGGAATTTAAGCTGCAGGATGCCAATCGCGCTCTGGTCGAATTGAAACAACGCAACATCAGGGGAGCCAAGGTACTCAAAATAAATTAACGCGGTTATCTGAGATACTCCAGTTGAATACGGCTGATATATATCTCACCACGAAGAACACGAAGATCACAAAGGGAACACACATCATTTTAATTTTGTCCTTTCGTGTCCTTCGTGCCCTTCGTGGCTATGTTTGCCTTATTTGAGCTTTATGAATGACCGTATAAATTAAATCCTGTTTTGGGTCTGCATATCGAGCACTGAAGTTCAAATGCCGCACAAAAGATAATTTAACAAATAAATCTCGGGCCACCCAATAAACAGGCCGTTATGGATAATCTTGGAAAAGGAGGAAGCCAGTATGTACAATAAAACGGTTATGGACCACTTCCGCAATCCACGCAATGTCGGTGTCATTGATGACGCCGACGGAGTCGGTGAAGTCGGCAATCCGCTTTGCGGTGATATGATGACCATTTATTTAAAGATCAGGGATGATCAAATTGCTGACATAAAATTTCAAACTTTTGGCTGCGGTTCTGCCATTGCGGTATCCAGCATGATCACCGAAATCGCCAAGGGCAAAAGCCTGGCGGAAGCCAAGAAACTGACCAATAAGGATGTTGCAGCGGCGTTGGAGGGCCTGCCGAAAAACAAGCTGCACTGCTCAAACCTGGGGGCTGATGCGTTGCAGCTGGCCATCCAGGATTATGAGGATAGACTGGCCGGTGTGAAGCGGCCGCAACCGATCCGCAAAGAAAAACATGAACATTCGCATGGGAAAAAATGTTATTGCCCCTACTGTGATATCGAAATTCTACCAGACACCACATTTTGTGATGCCTGTCAATCCAGTTTGGAAGAAGAACATTAAATCTGAAGGCATCAGTAAGGTAGGCGATTATGAACGTTATCAATCTGGACCACATATCGGCAAAGCCCTTATTACCCGAAGTCAAAAAAGTGATGATCGAAGCCATCGAAAAAGATTATCACAACCCGGCCAGCCAGCATAAATCCGGTGAAGAAGCCGCGGCTGTGCTGCAGAATGCGCGCGAAGCTGTGGCCCGGTTACTGAATTGCAAGGCCCCCAAGGAAATTGTGTTTACATCCGGTGGAACCGAGTCGGTCAACCATGCCATCAAAGGCGTGGCCATGGCAAACGAAGACAGGGGCAAGCACATCATTACATCCAATATCGAACACAATGCCGTCATCCGGAGTTTGCGCCGTCTCAAGTCCGCCGGGTTTAACGTCACCTCGCTTCCGGTTGATTCCAGCGGGCGCGTCAAGCCCCAGGATGTGGCCGATGCCATTACCAAAGAAACGATTCTGGTGTCCGTCATGCACAGCAATAACGAAACCGGTACCCTGCAACCGATTGAAGAAATCGGAAAGATAACGCGTGAAAAAAGGGTGATCTTTCATTCCGATGCGGTGGATTCGGTGGGTGTGCTTCCGATGGATGTTCAAAAGTTAGGGGTGGATTTGCTCAGTTTTGCCGCCAATACTTTTTACGGCCCTACTGGTGTCGGCGGTCTTTACATTCGCCGTGGCACGCGTATATTTCCGCTCCTGGATGGCGGTGTTCAGGAGAATAATAAGCGCGCCGGTGCAGAGAATCTTGTGGGTATCATCGGGACCGGCAAAGCAGCAGAGCTTGCTCTGCGGGACATGGATAAGCGCTTAGCGCATCTACAAACGCTAAAGACCAGGCTCATAACGGATTTACCCAATTACATCGATGAATACATCGTCAATACCCATCCGGAATACAGTTTGCCCAATTTGGTGTCGATTTCAGTTCAATATATTGAAGGGGAAAGTGTGATGCTGATGCTCGATGATGAAAATATTGCTGTATCGACGCGTTCAGCCTGTGCAACCGGCTCCTTGCGTGCCTCGCATGTCCTGCTGTCCTTGGGCCTCAGTCATGCCGATGCCCAGGGAACGCTGGTAATTTCCTTTGGGATCGATAACACAGAAGCGGATATGGATAGGTTTTTAAAGGCACTCAAAGAAGTGGTCACGACCCTGCGCGAAATTTCTCCGCTGTATCAAAAGGCGTCCAAATCCTAAACAAAAGCTATCTCAAAAATGCATCTTACGCCCATGGGCTGCGTTTCCCCGATAAATCGGGATCACACATCTATTCGTATAGGTCATAAATAGTGAAGACCTAAGAATTACGCCGCGCCTATCATCAGGCTTTCAAAATAGGTATCGATAATCTGCTGATAACTGCTAAATTTGCTTTTGAGGAGCGCCTTAAACTGCCGGTAACCGGGCTCAGCTAGCAAATGATCGATTTCATGCGCCTTTTTGCCAAGCTGCCGGCAGTACTTATCGGTTACGGTCTGGGGTGCGGTGCCTCTGTTTTCTGCCACCCGGTTGGTTGCTTCAGTCCGTGAATAACCATTGATTTCTATTTCATAGATAACTTCCAGGATCTGCGATAGGGATTTGGGGGTACCCTCGACGGTTATTGAGGGTATAGCGGGCGCGCCATCTTTTTCAGCGGGTTGGGTGCTAGTGCCGAGCAACAAGCGGCGTAGGACTGAATTGGGTGTATCAATAAAGGGCTCGGCATGTTTTTGTAAATAATACCAGATGTTTTTATCAATTTCAATCTGAAACATTTTCATCGTCCTACCTCTTTATCTAGTGTTATTATTTAATTACACGCAATATTCAGCCGCATGTCAAGTGGAATCTATTGTTAGGTGCTGCAAACACTAGTATCCAAAGCCGGCCTGATGTGAACTTCATGGGCTCCTCATATTTATTCAACGAAAACAAGAAAATATGCTAGATAATCTAGTGTTTGGCAAGATCGATGCTGGGATAGTGTGCTTATAAAGCAAATATCACGATGGGTATATTATTTGGAGGTGGCCACTTGTACGGTCTTGTCCGTTTCTAGGTGTTTTTTAATTCCTGCCGGCAGAGATGGATTTGTTTGATAAGCTGGTCGGCGGTTTGATAGCGCTTGCTGACCCCTTTACACAACAATTTATCAATCAGCTTTACACAACATATCGGCGTTCGGGGCGCTACTTGCGATAGCGGGGCATAGTTACTATTGGTGATGGCATACATCAGGGCCGTAATATTTTCACCTGTGAAGGGTTTTTCGGCGCTGAGCATTTCGTATAAAACAACCCCGAGTGAAAACAGATCCGAGCGGCCGTCTACCTTTTTACCGGCCACCTGTTCGGGCGACATGTAGTTCGGCGTGCCGAAAATAATACCGGTTTCAGTTTTGGTTGACGAGCTCATGACCCGGGCGATGCCAAAATCAGCTACTTTGGTTTGATCATTATCCAGCAGAATGATGTTGGCCGGTTTGATGTCCCGATGGATAACACCCTGCTGATGAGCATAAGCCAGTGCCTCTGCCGCCGAAAGCCCTATACTGAGAACCCGATCGACTGCCAGCAAATTGTCTTTTTTGCAAAAATGGGTTAGTTCCCTGCCTTTCAACAACTCCATGGCAATATAGGCCATATCGTGATCTTCGCCGACATCGTAAATGGTCACGATGTTCGGATGTGATAGTTTCCCGGCGGCCTCGGCCTCCCGGAAAAATTGATCTTTCACCGCAGTAAGCTGCTGGGCTTCGACTTCAGCATAATTGAGTGTTTTGATCGCCACTTCACGATTGATGCTCGGATCTTTGCCCAGGTAAACCGTTCCCATGGCGCCACGACCCAGCTCTTTGATAATTTCATACCGCCCTAGGATAGGCTTGGTGGTGGAATCGGCCCACAGAAGGCCGGCATCCTTTTTATTCTGACCGACAGGCATGGCCAGTGTCTGTTCAAATTGTTTCAAATGCTTTATCCTGCGCTTGATGTCTTTAAACGTGCCGGCCTTTAAAATATGGTTGTAGACCGCCAACGCTTTATTGAACATTCTTTTGCGCTCGAAATCCAATCCAAGGTTGTAAAGCAATGCTTTTATCGATTTGTCGGTAATGGGACATTTCAAAAATTTTTCGAAGGCCATATCCAGCATACCCTGACCCTGCAAAGATAACCCCAGTGACTTGTTCAATTCGACGCTTTCATCTTTTTTGGCATCGGATATGCGCAGTCGACCGGTGATCATAAAACCTGCGGCGGCAAACAGCGCTGGTGTAATGCTGCGCAGCCATTGCCCCTGGGTCACCAGCAACAATACGGCAACGCCCAGCCAGGTGGCCAGAAAAATTGCAAAGATGAGCATCCCGATTCGCGGCGGCACTTTGGGGATGACAACCAGCAAAAAGAAGCCAAAATATAAAAGGACCGAGATCTCCAGAGCCGCAAACCATGAAGGCCTTGAAATATGTCTGCGATTGATGATGTTTTCAACCGCACAGGCGGATATTTCTAAACTCGAGGTTTCACCCTGACGCGGTATTTGATAGTGGGGGATAAAAGCATCTGCGGTTAGCCCAAGCATTACTGCTTTGTTGCGAAGTCGTTCAGGCTCAATCCTGCCTTCCATTAAATCAATTGCTGAAATCCTGTGAATATTGGTTTTCCGGCTGCTGAAATCGATCAGCATCCGATGCGGCCCGGTGGTCGGCACGGACAGTTGTCTGATTTGCAGACCGGAAGAATGACTACGAACGTTTCGGATGGTTGCGCCGTAATATTTTATGGCGACCTGCAAGGCCAGAGATGCAAAATCTCTGTCTTGAAAGCGGATGAACAATGGAACACTACGGATCTTGCCATCTGGATCGACAATCAGGTTGATGTGGCCTAAAGCGCCTGATTTGCGTGACAGCTCCTGATAGGGCTGTTGAACCTGTGAGACCCGTATGGCCTCGGCGGGGCGCAGATTGAATAAGATTGCAGCTGTTTTGACCGGCAGATTCTGCCCAGCGATCTCTTCAGGGAATTGGCGCGAATTCAATTTCAACCAGTCCGACAAAGCGGGTGCGGCCGTATTATCCGATTCGGTCAGAATAAAGCGAAGGGGCAAGATGGCATTACGCGCCGTTCGGACAGCAGAGATTAGACGGGCATCATGATCCAAACGGTTTTGCGTTTGTACGAGCAGGCGGTCGATTTTTTTGATGATTTGTTTTTTAACGGGTGGCAGATTTTCGGGAAAGTTTTCTCTTAGATTTTGAATTTCTTTCCCGCCGGCATTCAGCTCCCGGTTGCGGTATAAAATGGAGATGCCCAGAGTGTGGGCACCGTTTTTTGAAAGGGTGTTGATGATCTCTGCTATGTAAGAACGCGGCCAGGGCCAATCACCCACCTTATTAAGGCTGATATCATCAATGCTGACAATAATGACCGGCATGCCTTCTTTTGGGCGCCTCAGACTCGACATCAAGTCATATGCCTTGTATTCAAGCAAGAGCAATGGCTTGAAGCCAAAAAGCATGCTCGCCAGGACAGCTATCAGCAGCATAAGGCAAACGGAACGGCTGGAACTGAATACATGTTTAATACCCATAGGCATACACATTGATAAATTGCGCCTTGGAAAACCGACATCCATCGAAGAAAATGGAGGGTTCCACAGTTGCTTATCTTAATCCGAACTCAAGCTGCCAGGATCGGGCACCATCATTTACAACGACGTCTTCCTGACGGATTTGATTGATGGAATAGCCTTCTACTGATTCGCCTTCACGAACAATACGGTCGTTAATGACCGCAATTCGCTCTGCCGCGACATTTGACCATGCAATTGCCTGCAGCTTTAATTTGGCGTTATCCAGTCGTGGGTAAGATCGTGCAGCTGGGGCGGCCCTTGATTTTGATTTCTTCGTCGGCGCTATTGCGGGCGGTCGGGTTTCGCGTTGGCCGGAATCCCTGGCTTTGACTTTGGGACTGCTGGTTATTCCAGACTTAGCAGATGATTTTGTTTCCGGGCTGTGGACCTTTGGTTTCAAAGTCGTCATTTGATGGGTCAGATTCTGTTGCCCTGACGGGCTGCGGGATGATGTTGCCGACGGCCGTTCCGCTCTGACACGGTCACGCCCGGACTTTGCGCTGTCAGGTGTCTGTTGCCGCTTTAGTGGGGCAGCCTGCTGAGGCTTTGTTCTTTCGGGCTGGCGGGGTGGCGGTTCGATTTTAGCCTCGAAAACAGGGGGTTTTTTAAATTGACTGGGCAACCCGATTTTGGATATGAGCCGGTCTTTTTGGCTGTAAATCAGCCATCCCGCGGCGATGACAACCACCACTACAATCAGCGCCACAATCGCTTTACGCTGCAGCCAGATCCGAAAAAGGCGGCCCCTTACCGCTTTCTGGGTATCAATCATCGACGGCCCGGACTGCATATCATCCGGTGGCGGCGTGGATTGGTCAACTCGTTTCAGCGCTTTTAAAATCGTACTCAAACTTTTAAGGTCCTTAGTCTTAATACTTCATGAACATTTTATCTAAATGATATTACCCGTTGCGCCTATGCTTGAAAGTATAAAAACACGAAAAAAGGAGCCTTATTTTCGTGTTTTTACGAATACCGAATCAATTCGATTTTTGTAGGGCCAAGTCTATTCAACGCCTGGATTTTTGTTTTTACGTTCAACTCGAATCGGACTATTTAGATCCGTACAGCTGTGGCATTTGAAACGCTTTTTTTTCTCGGTACAGGATAATTTTAGTCAACGGGCCAACATAGCCGTCCACCGGAATTCCATACTTTGCCTGAATGGATTCAACCGCATTCTGGGTAAATTCATCGTATTTTTCATCGATTGCCACATTCTGAAATCCAATATCCTGCAGCAGCAACTTTAGGGTAATAACAGAATCCTTATACGACTGTGTCGGTATGGTCCCCCAGATGGAGTGAAAGTTTTTCCAGGGCAGATAGGCTACACCGGACCAGTAAAATTCCAGTTCCTCCAAATCGGTGACAACCCATTCAGCTTCGCTTTTGCCTTTTAGCATAATCTTGTCGCCATCCAGACGGGTTAATGTGAGGTATCCCGGGCTTGAACTGCCGGGCGGATAAAATTCGAGGATGGCGGGGAGATTCAATTTTTTTAAAAACGCCATATCTGTTTCGAGACGATGAATAAACATCCCGTTTGGCTTGGCCGAAAGACGGAAATACGTCTGATCATCATCAATATCCTTTAAATAAGGCGTAAACTGAGCGCTGGTTTGCCACAGCTTCATTGCGTGCATTAGCGCCGGTTGTCGGGAACTGCGTCCGTCCATGTGCATCAAATATTCGGCCAAACTGACGGTCGAAAGGCTATTTTTAGCAGGCGGTGCTTCTACTTCATCGACCGGGTCGCTGATCTCAACGCTGGGGGTCGGATCTTCGGTTTCAGCTTTAACCGGAACGGTTTGGCCCACGACATTTGTTTGCAAATTGTCTCGGCCTGCGAAAGGTGCCGTGATGGCCTCTCGAATCGGTTGATAGAAGACAGCGACCAGAAACACAATGCTCAAAAAGGAAATGCCGATAAGCGCCCATTTGCCCGTGTTTATGCCGTAGCTTTTTGTCTGTCCGCGGGTGGCAAGCTCTTTCACCGATGCCCTGGCGATATGGGCTGAGATTTTGACTTGATTCATAACGAATGCGGTAAGCAATGACCGGTCACAGACAATGTTAATCAAGCGCGGAATGCCCTTTGAATATTTAAAAATGTGACGATAAGCGCCCCGATCAAATTTTATGGCGGACTTCTGAGCGGCAATGTTGATGCGATACTGAATATATTCTTTGCATTCATTAAAGGTCAGGGGGTTGAGTTGATAGCTGAGGGTGATTCGCTGGCCCACCTGCCGGAGGGCATGGGAATTGAGCATTTCCGATAATTCCGGTTGACCGACCAGGATAATCTGCAACAGCTTATCCCGATTGGTTTCCAGATTGGAGAGTAATCGCAACTGCTCCAACACGTTGCGATTTAAATTTTGAGCCTCGTCAATCAGCAGAATGACTTTTTTACCGCTGGCCTTCTTTTCAATCAGGAAGGCATTCAGCATGTCGATCAGATCTTTTGTATTGTCACTGAGGGTTTGGATGCCAAATTCCTCGATGATGGTTCTGAGCAACTGTTTGGGGCCCATTTTGGGGTTGAAAATATAAGCCGCCTCTACGCTGCCGTTCAGGCTCTCAAGAAATGTTCTGCAAAGCGTGGTTTTCCCGGTCCCGACCTCTCCGGTAATTTCAACAAATCCGTCCCCCTGGGAGATCGCGTAATTCAAGTGCGCCATGGCTTCCTCGTGGCTTTTGCTTAAATAAAAATAAGCCGGATTCGGAACCAGTTTGAAGGGTTTTTCCTTAAAGCCAAAAAACTTATTATACATCAAGAACCGCCTTCAATTTTTTTTGGGTGGCTTTTGGAGACCCAAAATAATGTTTAAAACGGTTATATCGTCAAGATTGCAAGATCCGCTCAGTCGCGCAGGTGTTAATGTGATCATTCAGAGGATGCTGAACCAAAAATCAGATGCGGCGAAAACAACTCATTTCTCTGTAAATAGTATGAAATCCTTTAAAATTTTTCGTTTACCGTCTTTGAATATTTTAGTTGAAAATGCATTGTCCGTCAACCTTTCAATCCATCTTCACCCCCCCTGGTCCTTTATGACAGCAAATTCAAAACCTTCTGGTCTTTACCGGACCGTATCCGTCAGTTGTTCAGCAGTATGCGCGTTTCGGTGGTAATCGGTGAGTATGCGATGTCGTTCCTGAGGTTCTTTTTCTGCCAGCTGTCGGCAGCGTTCATAAAATCTTTGCAGGTCACCATTGCTATCTGACAACATTTTACTGAATGCCGGCACCCAATCATGATAGGTCGATACACTGATCAGCTGGGCATTGTTTAACGGCCGATTAAACCAGGCATTATAGACAGCCATTTCGTGGTGATCTGATTTTAAGGCCTTGAATTCAGACTGCATCCGGTTGAAAACAGCTGCCTTTCGGTTTCGTTTCTCGTTCGTTGCCAGGTTGCTTTCGTACAGCACCTTTAATTGGTTGCGATATTTTGAAACCAAGGCAGTGAACTTTTGACGGTAGAGCCGCTTACGCTGCCAGTCAGCATAACCTTTAGATAGATCGGTAAACATTTGCCAGCGTCTAAGACCTTCCTGCTCGACTGCGGTTGCAAAGCTTTCATTAAAGGCCGTATCATCCGGTATGTAGAGCAGTCCATGGGCCAGTTCATGAAATATCAACGCCACCGTATCTGAAGCGCTTAAATTGATAAAGGTGCTCAGGATGGGATCATCAAACCAACCAAGGGTCGAGTAGGCAATCGCGCCGCCGATGTACACATCAAACCCTTTTTGGGTGAGTGCATCCCCGAAGCGCCGGGCATCAGCCTCCTTAAAATAGCCGCGATAGGTCACACAGCCCACAATGGGAAAACACCAGGTCTCAGGTGTCAGTGAAAATTCCGGGGCGGCAAATACATTCCAGACGACATATGGACGATTCAGCTCCACATAGTTTAAATAATGATCATTCACTGGTAGCAGGAGCTCTTTTTCAGCAAACGTCCTTGCAGATTGGATCAATAAGAGCTTTTCTCGCAGTTGCGCTGGTGTTTCCGGATTTTCGATCAGATCGGAGATCGGTTGTTGTTTCTGTAAAATCTGCATCTGCCCGTCGATGGCCTGTTCATAATAGGGCAGCGATCGGCACTGAAAGCAGATTGATGCACATAATAACAAGAATATAATGTCTAAAATTCGTTTTAGGCCGGAAAGTAACGGCTGAGATGTTACCGTTGCAATCATCGTTTTCATTTTCAGCATTTCGGGGTTGAGTGTCAATCTTCAGAGGACAGATGTCAGCAAACAGATGACAGATAAAGAAGTTCGTATTTCAGGTTTTGGCCGTCTGTCCTCTGTCATCTGACATCTGTGCTCCGTATATGGGTAATAGATAACTGAAAAATGTATCTGCTGGCAAGAATGAATTGGAAAAACGGGGTTTAGTGACTGGTAGACTTAGATGAGGCTATAACAAAACTTTTCAAATATTTTACGGTCAAATTTTCCGGCTTCCACGTCTGTTTTGATTGTTCTAAGGGCGTCCAGAGGACTTTTGGCTTTGCGGTAAGGCCGTTCTTCGTTGGTTAAGGCCTCATAGCAATCGATGATGCCCAGCACCTGACCCACATACGATATCTTCCGTGTGCCCGTGGGATAACCGGTGCCGTCCAGTTTTTCGTGATGCTCACTGGCACCGCGGGCAATGCCGCCCTCAATGCCGCTTTTTACTTTGATGAGAAATTCGCCAAGCTTGGGATGACGCTTCATGATATTGAATTCTTTGGAAGTTAATTTACGGGGCGCTTTGAGAATCTGATCGGGAATTTCGGTTTTACCGACATCATGCAATAAGGCGCTTAAACCCAGGCGTTTGGTCTCCCTTAGTGACCTTTTCGAGTAGAAGCAAAATCCCAGCATAAGCGCCATTACATTCACTGAATGGATAACGGTGCTGTAGTCCTTAAATGACATTGATGCAAATGTTTTTAGAATCTCAGGATTCTTCGAATATCCGCTGACCAGCGTATCAATGGTTTCGGGCAATACCTGCAAAGTTCCACTACGGGGTTCCCTCAGGGTTTCTTCCACCAGATGGCAGAGGGTGGATTTGACCGCCACCGCGTTGCCCTTTTTGATACTGTCGAAAATATGCTGGTTAAAACCGGCTTGCAGCTCCTTTATGGCGGCCATGCGGTCTTTTCTACGAATGTAGAGCTCGCCCGGATGCCTTTCTTGCTTCAGACGCAAATCTGCCATCAGTTTACCCGGCGGCTTGTATAAGACAAAAGAGCCGTTTTGCAGATAATACAGTCCAACGTCCTTATAATAATTAATCTGGGAATTTCTGATGGTGATGTAATTTTTTTCCTGCAAATCTTTATCCACCTCAGCAGATTTATACCGCTTGTCATTAAAATGTTCCGAAAAAAGGATGGCGGCATAAGTGTTGTAGCAAAAAAACGTCCTGCAATCGGAACGTCTTTTTGACAACGACTATAAAGCCAGCGAAGGAACAAATAGTTCATCGGCATAATTCATTAAAAAGTTTACCGGTATTCAAAATCGAATTTACCCGGAAAAAACCTTGTATCTTTTTATACAAATTTAGATGGACCTGCCGCTTTGTCTTGTAAAATAAATTACAAAATTAAGCGTAGAATCTCTTGCAAGATGAATCTGATTTGGTATATGGTCCTGATATTTGAAAATGATGACCGGCAACCCAAGACGTCGTCTGCCCCGGGCAGTTTGCAGCGGAATCGGCTATTGCTCCACCTTGCCAAACCCACCTGTTCCACTAAAATTTATATTAATTTCAGAATATTAAAAATCGGTGGGTGATATGCCTTCGCAGTCTGGTTTCAACCAAAGTGATCCGTATCATTTGCTGTGCCAAATTCGATAATCCGATACTAGAATTAGACTAGGATGTTCTTGCACAAAAAGGAATCAAATACTAGAGGCGACTTTACAAAAAGATCAGACGGCCAATCAACCGACCACGGGGTTGCAGAGCGGGCACTTGATCGGGTGAAGATTTTTGCCCGTAGGTGTTTTGACAAAGCATCGGGCAGTCATGGATGGGATCACACCCTCAGGGTATTTCGGCTGTGTGAAAAGATGGGTCCGGCTGAAAACGCAGACATGGCTGTTTTAAGCGCTGCCGCCTACCTGCACGATATCGGGCGAACCATGCAGGATGTGTCCAACGGTGCCATTTGCCACGCCGAGAAAGGTGCCCAAATGGCCGAACCGTTGGTCAATTCACTACCATTGTCAAAAGAACGGCAACACAATATCCTTCATTGTATTAGATCCCATCGCTTTCGCAACCCTAACAAACCGGCCACAATCGAAGCGAAAGTATTGTTTGATGCCGACAAACTGGATGCCATTGGCGCTGTTGGGGTTGCCCGCGCCTTTCTTTTTGCCGGTGAGTTGGGAGCGCGGCTGCATAATCCTGACCTGGATGCTGAAAAAGCCCGGCCTTATTCTGTCGATGATACCGGATATCGGGAGTATAAGGTCAAGCTCTGCAAAATCAAAGCCCGAATGCTGACTGACGTTGGCCGCAAATGGGCCCAGGAGCGTCATGCTTTCATGGAAGATTTCTTTAACCGCTTTTTAGCAGAATATGAAGGAAAGAGGTAACCATCATGAGCATTAATGTCGTTGATAGGGTAGATGATTTGGTGAAGGTAAAGCATGTACTGGTCAGTGTCTCTGACAAAAGCGGACTGGACCGGTTTATTCCCCATCTGGTTGAGATCAATCCCCAAATTCAGATTTTATCTACCGGTGGGACTTATGGACGCATTCGTGAAATTCTGGGGGATTCGGCTGCCAGCCGCTTAATGCAGGTCGCAGATTATACCGGTCAGCCCGAAACCCAGGGCGGTCTTGTCAAAACACTGGATTTTAAAATTTACCTGGGATTGCTCACGGAAACTTACAATGATGCGCACCAGGGTGACCTGAGTCGCACCGGCAGCGTGCCCATCGATATGGTTGTTGTCAACCTGTACCCTTTCAAGGAGACGATATCACAAGCGGGCGTCACGGTGGAACAGGCCAGAGGCAACATTGATATTGGTGGGCCCTGTATGATTCGGGCTTCTGCCAAAAATTATATCCGCGTGGCATCGGTGGTTGATCCCGCCGATTACGATAAGATTTTGGCGGACCTCAGGGCCAACCAGGGCGCAACCAGTTTGGACCTTCGTTTCCAACTGGCCCGCAAAGCGTTTGAGCACACCGCTGTTTATGACCGCACCATTGCTGATTTTCTGGTTTCAAAACAAATCGATGATGTCAAAACATGCTATCAACTGGAAGATAAGGAGTAAACCCATGGCTGAAGACCTCAAAAAGATGTATCGAACCGTGATGGATGACCATTTTCCTCCCCAGATGGAAATCAGTTTTATCGCCGCAGACAATCGACAGACGCTTTTTTATGAAAAAGTGGTCTGGGTGGTCGATGACGTTCAAAAGGGGCTGCGTTACGGAGAGAATCCCGGCCAGGAAGCCGCTTTGTATAAACTGGTCAACGGCAATCTGGTGCTGGGGGAAACCGAAACCATTCAACCCGGACAATTTCTGGCATCCGATATCGAGCTGCTGCAATCCGGCAAACACCCGGGTAAGACGAATCTGACCGATGCGGATAACTCCCTCAACATTTTGCGTTATTTTACGGATAAACCCAGCGTGGTTATCGTCAAACACAATAATCCCTGCGGCGTGGCCCGGGCCGATACCCTGGTCGATGCCTATCTCAAAGCCAATATGGCCGACCGGGTGGCCGCTTTCGGCGGCTGTATCGCCGTCAACCAGTCTGTCGATATGGATACCGCTGAGGCGATTACCCAGCAATATGCCGAAGTGGTTGTAGCACCCGATTTTGAACAGGGTGTGATGGATGTTTTTGCCCGAAAACCCAATCTGCGCGTGATTAAAATCGGCAATATCGAGCGCCTGCAATCTTTCGTTGGCAAAAGGTGTGTTGAATTTAAGAGCCTGATTGACGGCGGCATTATTGCCCAGTGGTCGTTCGTGCCGACCACGCGCTCAAAGCAGAACCTCAGACTGGCCGAATGTGAGTATAAAGGTCAACAGTACAAAATTAATCGCGAACCCACCGATAAAGAATATGATGATCTGCTTTTTGGCTGGCTGGTGGAATCCGGGATCACCTCCAATTCGGTCATCTACGTTAAAGATGAGATCACGGTGGGCATCGGGACCGGCGAACAGGATCGGGTGGGGGTGGCCGAAATTGCCAGAGATAAAGCCTATCGTAAACTGGCCGATCGCTACTGTTTTGAAACACACGGTATTCCCTATAATGAACTGACCGATGCAGATAAACAATCGGCCATTGATGCTCAGGTCGCTTCAGAAAAAGGCGGCCTCATCGGCGCTGCCATGGTCAGCGATGCCTTTTTTCCGTTTCGAGATGGCGTGGATGTGGGCCTTCGTGAGGGGATTACGGCTGTTATTCAGCCCGGGGGTTCAGGCAATGACTATCAATCCATCGAGGCCTGCAACGAAGCCGAGGCGACGATGGTGTATACTGGGCAGCGCTCATTCAAACATTAAAACGGGGCCCCAAACCCTCATCTTTTGCCCGCTGGCGGTGTTCCAAATTGATTCAAAATGCTCGCGTACTAACGTGTACGCTCCGCTTTTGAACCCATTTGCGCCTTGCCAGCGAACAAAATCTAAAGATTTTGGACCCCGTTTAAATAGTCGTAGCTGTCAAAAAAAATCTCACAAATAGGCACAACTAAACCGTTTAACAGGTTTCAGACCCAGTTTACATATTTTAAGCCATCAAAGCGTATAGCTTTTATGGGCAAAACTAAATTAAGTATTCAGTTTTGAATCCAGTCTGAGACATTTTTTCTTATTGTCCGTGTGCCTAAAGCCCTGTGCCGTACGCCGGATCCTATTTCATCACTTTAGAAATAACAGCCAGGGCCTGATCGATATCTTCGGATGTAATGTGGTAGTGGGTGACGGCTCTTACCTTTTGCAGCCCCAGCGGCAGCATGTGCACGCCGGCGGCATCCAGTTGCCGCACAAATTCCTGTCGTGCCATGTCCTTACGGTTGACTTCAAAATAGATGATATTGGTAAGAATCTGATCGGGGTCGACGTTGATTCCCGGAATCTCTGCCAGTCCCATGGCCAGCTTTTTGGCGTTCGCGTGATCTTGGGTTAATCGATCCACCATTTCATTGAGAGCCACGATTCCGGCTGCAGCCAGGATACCGGCCTGGCGCATCCCGCCGCCAACCACTTTGCGAGCACGCCGGGCCTCGTTGATAAAATCTTTGTGGCCACAGATGATAGATCCGACGGGGGCTGCCAGGCCTTTACTCAAGCAGAAAGAGACGGAGTCGGCTTCGGCAGCCAGATCCTGCGGCCGAACACCCAGGGCAACGGCGGCATTAAAAAACCGGGCCCCATCTACATGAATCTTTAATTCATGGCGCCGAGCTATTTCACCGACGGCCTTCATGTAATCTGTATCCAGCGGGTAACCGCTGCAGCCATTATGGGTATTTTCCAAAATAATCAGCCGTGTTCGTGGAAAGTGGATATCATCTCCACGAATGGCATATTTGATTTCTTCAAGATCAAGCGTACCATCCGGCTGGTTGGGTATGGTACAGGGATGAATGCCGGCCAAAGCAGCTGACCCGCCCTGTTCAGATCGAAAGGTGTGTGCCTGACTGCCCAGTATAATTTCGTGTCCTCGGCCGCAGTGTGCCAGCAAACTCACCAGGTTACCCATCGTACCACTGGCGACAAACAGACCCGCTTCTTTTCCCAATCGTTCAGCAGCCATTTTCTCTAAACGATTAACCGTCGGATCTTCGCCGAACACATCGTCACCCACCTCGGCATCAGCCATGGCCCGTCGCATGGCCGGTGTGGGTTGGGTCAGGGTGTCCGATCTCAAATCAACAATGCGCATATTGCATCTCCTTGATCGCTAATAGTTAAAGAATCCTTGATATCCAAAATCCGGCCAACCTGCAAGATATAATAATGTTGGGACCGCACATTTTTAGCCCACGTTATTGACTATTGCCTGGTTTTGAAGCTAAATAATTGCATTCGGATCAGACGATGAACTTTTTAGGCAATGCCTGAATGTTCAATTCACACCATCACAACTTTTGATTCTTTTTCAGACACGATTCTGCACCTAAACAAAGGGGGATGATCATGGCGAAACTATTGTGGGAGCCCACCGCAGAACAAATCAAACAGTCCAATATGTACCGTTTCATGACTTTTATTAATGAAACCTACCAGCAAAATTTTGAAGAATACGGACCTCTTTACGACTGGTCGATTGAGAACATTTCTGAATTCTGGGCGGCTTTCTGGAAATTTGCCGACATCATTCACTCCAAATCATATGATCAGGTCATTGACGACGTTACCAAAATGCCCGGCGCGAAATGGTTTACAGGGGCCAGGCTCAATTTCGCTGAAAACCTGCTGCGCTACCGGGATGATCGGGTGGCGTTGATTTTCAAAGGCGAAGACCAGCAGTCAATTCGCATGACCTATGCCCAGCTTTATGATGAAGTGGCGCGCTTGGCCAAATCGTTAAAGGAGCTGGGGATCCAGCCGGGCGACCGGGTGGTGGGGTTCATGCCCAATATGCCTGAATCCATTATCGCGATGCTGGCGGCCACGAGCATGGGCGCCACCTGGTCGTCCTGTTCGCCGGATTTCGGCATCAAAGGTGTGCTCGATCGCTTTGGACAGATCCAACCCAGAGTCCTGTTTACCGCCAATGGCTATTCGTTTAAGGGTAAAAAATTGGATTCTCTTGAACGCATTTCAAACATCCTCAAAGAATTGCCGTCCATTGAGAAAGTCGTCGTCGTGCCGTATACCGAGCACAAAGCCGATATCAGTGCCATTGCCAATGCCGTTCATTATCAGGATTTCCAATCATCAGAATCCGGCCTGGAAATTGAATTTGAGCAGCTGCCTTTCGGACACCCTCTTTATATTATGTACTCGTCGGGAACCACCGGTTTGCCTAAATGTATGGTGCAAAGTGCCGGCGGCATTCTGGTGCATCAGTTAAAAGAACATATCCTGCACACCGACTTGAAGCGTGAGGATACCCTTTTTTATTTTACGACCTGCGGCTGGATGATGTGGAATTGGCTGACCTGTGCACTCGGGGTTGGGGCGACCCTGGTTTTATTTGATGGTAATCCGTTTCACCCGCATCCGGGTGCTTTGTGGGAAATGGCCCAGGATGAGAAAATAACGGTCTTCGGGACCAGTGCAGGCTACATTGCAGCCCTGATGAATGCAGGCGTAAAGCCCGGCAAGACCTATGACTTAACTCCCCTACGCGCTGTTCTATCCACCGGCTCCCCGCTGTCGATCGAGGGGTTCGAGTTTATATATGCGGAAGTCAAAGAAGACGTACAGCTGGCATCCATTTCCGGTGGCACGGATCTAAACGGCTGTTTTGCCCTTGGCAATCCCATGCTTGCGGTTTATGCCGGTGAGCTTCAGTGCCGGGGATTGGCGATGGACGTGCGGGCATTTGATGAGCTGGGCAACGAACTGATCGACGAGCAGGGGGAGCTGGTGTGCTGCAGGCCCTTTCCATCGATGCCGATTTATTTCTGGGATGATCCGGACGGAAAAAAATATCACAACGCCTATTTTGATGTCTACCCCAACATCTGGCGTCATGGTGACTTTGTTACCGTCACCCGGCGCGGCGGTGTTGTCATGCTCGGCCGATCGGATGCCACGCTCAATCCCGGCGGGGTTCGCATCGGCACGGCCGAAATTTATCGACAGCTGGAGCAAATGCCGGAAATTGCCGACAGCGTTGTGGTCGGACAGGATTGGAAAAATGATGTCAGGGTGATTCTTTTTGTCAAGTTGGCTGAAGGTGTCGAGCTGACAGATGACCTAAAAGACAAAATGCGGCAAACCATCCGCGTCAATGCCTCGCCGCGGCATGTGCCCGCCAAGATCATCGGCGTGCCGGATGTTCCCTATACGCTGAACATGAAGAAGGTGGAACTGGCGGTTAAAAAAGTGATCCAGGGCCAGGAGGTGCTCAACAAAGATGCCCTCAGCAATCCGGCGGCGCTGGATTACTATGCAAACATCCAAGAACTCCAAAGTGATTGATCCGGAGAGATACGATGCCAGAATCTTTTCAGCTAATTCCTGTGGGTGTGGTTAGGAAAAAAGAAGAGACCGCATGGATCGACATCCATGAGCCCTTTGCTGATGCGCTCCTGGGGCTGGAGGGTTTTTCGCATATCCTGGTGCTTTTCTGGTTCCATGAAAACGACACGGCCGAGCAGCGTAAAACCCTTAGCGTGCACCCCCGTGGAGATGAGAAAAATCCTCTGACCGGCGTATTTGGCACCCATTCCCCCCTGCGGCCCAACTTGGTCGGTTTGACGCGCTGTAAAATAAATTCAATTGAAGGACGGCGTATTCACATTGAGGACATTGATGCCTTTGATGGAACGCCGGTGATTGACATCAAGTGCTATATCCAGGATTCATTGCCCGAGTCGGAAATCCGGCTACCGTCATGGGTCTAGGCGGTCATATATGGGGCGAAATCGCTTCTAAACTTTCTTAGGCGCTCCGATTAAATATATAGCTAACAAAATCTCGAAGTATCGGAGTACTGGAGTGTTGGAGTAAAATTAATTGCGGATTTTAGATTGCGGATTGCAGATTGAAATCTCAAAAAATCACCCAATCAAAATCCGAAATCCGAAATCTGCAATCCGAAATTTCAAGTACTCCATTACTCCATAGCGAAACTTGTAAGCAACCAACTTGTTTGAAGGAATTCCCATCCATGGTAACTCGCAACCTGTAAATGGACGCCCGTAATGTTCACCGAATTATCCGGTCAGATAGAAAGAATCACATTCACCAACGAAGATAACGGCTATACGATCGCCAAAGTCAAGGTGCGGGGAAAAAAGGATCTGATCACGGTCGTCGGCAATCTGATGGCGCCGATGCCCGGTGAGATCCTCGACATGCAGGGTGAGTGGACGATTCATCCTAAATTTGGTGAACAATTCAAGGTGGCGCAGTTTAAAACCAAAGTTCCGGCAACCGTCCATGGCATTCAAAAATACCTGGGGTCCGGGCTGATCAAAGGGCTAGGCCCCGTAATGGCCGGACGCATCGTCGAACGATTCGGCGAAAAAACGCTGGACGTAATTGAAAATCAGATCGGCCGTCTGGCGGATATCAAGGGTATCGGTAAAAAAAGCCTGGCCAATATTGCCAAAGCCTGGGAGGCGCAGAAGGAAATTCGCGATGTGATGATCTTTTTGCAAAGCCACGGTGTCAGCGCAACCTATGCCACCAAAATTTTTAAACGTTACGGGGATTGCTCGATTGCAGTGGTCAAAAAAAATCCCTATCGGTTGGCGACGGATATTTTCGGGATCGGGTTTTTAAAAGCCGACAATATTGCCAAAGAGCTCGGTTTTTCCAATGATGCCAGCGTAAGGGTAGAAGCCGGGGTTGTCTACGCCCTGCACCAGCTATCAGAAGACGGACATGTGTTTTTTCCCTACGAACCGTTGATCGAGCGCTGCCGCGACATTTTAAACATAGAGCGAGAGCCGATTGTCGAGGCCATAGCCCAACTGAGTGCAGACAAACAGATCGTTATCGAAGATATAAACGAAGACCTTGAAGACTTTACAGAAAATAAGAAGGCTGTTTATCTAACCCGATATCATCAGTGTGAAACCGGCATTGCCAATCGTTTGAAGGCTTTACTATCCACACCGAAATCCATGCGAGCGGTTGATTCTGCGCGGGCGATCCAGTGGGTTCAGGATCAGCTTTCATTTCAGCCGGCTGAAAAACAGCAGGATGCGATTCGATATGCCCTCGAAAATAAGGTTCTGGTCATAACCGGCGGGCCGGGTACCGGCAAAACCACCATCATCAAGGCCATTCTTAAAATTTTTTCGCAAATGAAGATCAACATCATGCTGGCGGCACCGACCGGCAGAGCTGCAAAACGCATGAGTGAAATGACCGGTCACCCGGCCAAAACGATCCACCGCCTGCTCGAATACAGCATCCATAAACTCGGGTTTCAAAGACATGAAAAGAACCCTCTTGAGTGTGATGTGCTGATAGTTGATGAAACCTCTATGATCGACACGGTGTTGATGTACCATCTTCTCAAGGCGATTCCTGCCACCGCCAGCTGCATTTTTGTGGGTGATGTCAACCAGCTGCCATCGGTCGGTGCCGGTAGCGTCCTTAACGATCTGATTGCATCCGGCGCGGTTGCCGTTGTTGAATTGACCGAGATATTCCGCCAGGCCAAAACCAGCCGCATTATCGTCAATGCCCATAAAATAAATGCAGGTGAACTGCCGATCATCAGTCAGTCTGAAATTTCAGACCCCCAAAATGATTTTTATTTCATTGAGCAGGAGGATCCCGAGAAAGTTCTGGATATTATTTTGGAGCTCGCCCACAGACGAATTTCTCAGCGCTTTGGCTTCGATGCCATTGACGATATCCAGGTTCTGACACCAATGCACAAAGGGATTGTCGGGGCGGTCAATCTCAATAATCAGCTGCAGACGGTATTAAACCCTGGAAGCGCCGGTATCGTGCGCGGGGACCGCGCTTTCCGGGTCAATGATAAAGTGATGCAGATCCGCAACAACTATGACAAAGAGGTATTTAATGGCGATATCGGACGTATTTCTACCATTCAACCTGAAGAGCGCCGCATAACGGCTTGCTTTGATAACCGGCAGATCGTCTATGATTTTAGCGAGCTGGATGAGATGGTGCTGGCCTATGCGGTTTCCGTTCATAAATCACAGGGGTCGGAATATCCGGTCGTTATCTTACCGATTTTGACCCAGCACTATATTTTGCTGCAGCGCAACTTGATTTATACGGCAGTCACCCGTGGTCGTCATCTGGTGGTCATGGTCGGCAGCCGCAGGGCGTTGGCCATCGGTGTCAACAATAATCAAATCCAGCAACGATTTGCCCGTTTGCGCTATCGACTCACCCCTTCAGGGCGAGTTCGTATCCCTCCGGCGTAAGATAGGCGGCAAAGCGATCCACTTTGTCTGTATCCACCAGGCCTTTTTCAAACAGTAATTGAATAGCGGATTTCACCTGTGGGACTGACATTTCCAAGCGTGCCGCAATGGTTGTCGTTTCGATATAACCCGGCGGCCCGGCTTCATCCCATTCATCTGCTAAAAGTTTGAGCAAATCATTTTCCGTTCGATTTAATTCCATTTATAGAACTTAAGCTTCCATGTCTGGAATCGCAACACAACAATCCCAATTTTTCATGGATTGACGCGCCTAACCACCTGCTAATTGACTCTTGATCATTTGTTGACTATGATTAAACTAACAAATAAGATACACGAAGCGATTCTATGGACGCCTTTATCCAGCATCTAAGGAGGTCGGATATGAACGGTTTTAAAAAACTCTTTGTTCTGGGATTGGTTGTGATTTTTAGTGGATGTGCTGCGACGATCGAAATCCCCAAAACGGTGAACTGGGATTACAATGTTAATGTGGATTTCTCAAATCTGCGAACCTATGACCTGAAACCGATTCCGACAACCATTGGCATCGAACACTTGATGATGGAGCGAATCCAAACGGCCATCCATACGGTCTTAGAGGCCAAAAATGTGCAACGGTCGACGCAAAACCCTGACTTTCTGGTTCAGATTTTTGGCGTCAGATCTAAGATTTTCACCACTGCCTGGCGCGGACCCGATTCAGATCTAATTGTCGAAAAAGGAAAGCTGATCATACAGTTTGTTGATCCCAACACCAATCGGGTCATCTGGTGGGGCGAGACACGTACGTTATTGGATCCTCATCGGAATCCGGCAGACGAAACCCAGACGGTAAATGATGTGGTTCATCGAATTTTAACCAAGTTTCCGCCGGTTTCTTCATAAATTAATACAATGGGGTATTGGAGTAGTGGAATAAAGGAATGCTGAGTTTGGTTTCTAAGAGCTACTGTTATTTTGATGGCCTTCATTGGGAAATAAAATCGCAAAATCATCCGGTCTGTGTGCTCATTATTCCATTTTTCCACCAATCCATTATTCCATGGATTGGCCAACAGCAAGCATTAGTGCGTTAACCTTATCAACGCCGGATTCGTTGATCGAGCAACTGATCACTTCTTTTTGGTTTTCTTGGGTTTAAATAATTTTCTCTTTATATTTCTGTATACGTCGATGGCCTTGTTCTTAATGGTCACAACCAGAGGCGTTCGGATGTGTTTGTAGCCCTTGTCTGTGGTTACGTTTTTGATGTTTTCCGGCGGCGGAGAATCAGAAATGTGCTTGTCTCCGTTTGAATCCGTCCAGTAATACAGCGTTATGCTGGGCTCCAGCTGCCGTTTTTGGGTTTTATCGTACCAGTCCCATCCCAGATACCCGCCGATGCCGAGTATGACAATGATGGCAATAATGAGCGCTTTGCGCATATAGCGATCTCCCGCCTCGGTCTTAAATTTCTGCAATCGTTATATCCCATTGCGTATTATATATAATATTAAGTTAAAAAGCGATTGAAAACCATTTGCCCGCACGTGGTTGTTTGAATATCAGATACTTCCGGCGCGCGTCAGCTTGACACCGCATGGGCATTTGCCTATACTTCTGCATCGTGTGTCTTCTTTTTGAATAAATCCCTTGCTCTGAATTTAGGAGTCTTTCTATGAATTTTTCAAACTTAGAAGCGATTTCTCCGGTTGACGGGCGCTACCGGCGGGCGGCGGCATCCCTGGCAAAATATTTTTCAGAAGGAGCCTTGATTAACTACCGGGTTCAGGTCGAGGTCGAATATTTCATAGCGCTGTGCGCAATTCCCTTGCCCCCGCTCAAGGGGGTTGGCAAAAAAGCCTTCGAATCCTTGCGCAGATTATATAAAGAATTCTCCCTTGAAGATGCCGCCAGCGTCAAAGATATTGAAAAGGTCACCAACCATGATGTCAAAGCCGTTGAGTATTTTTTAAAGGATAAGTTTGACGAGTTGGGCCTGGAATCTTACAAAGAGTTTATTCATTTTGGGTTAACGTCCCAGGATATCAACAATACAGCCTTGCCGCTTTCCGTCAAAGAGGCGTATCAGGCAGTTCTAAAGCCGGCACTCGCTGAAGTGTGCGAAGACCTTGAGAATAAAGCCAGAGACTGGGCCGATGTTCCCATGCTGGCGCGCACCCATGGTCAGCCGGCATCGCCTACTACTATCGGAAAGGAGTTTTACGTGTTTGTTGATCGCCTGGCGGTTCAATCCGATATGTTAAAGACCATTCCTTTTTCAGCGAAGTTCGGGGGCGCCACCGGCAATTTCAATGCCCACCAGGTGGCCTATCCAGATGTCGATTGGATTGGATTTGCGGATCAACTGGTCAACAAAACCCTGGGCCTTTTGCGCTCCAGGGTCACGACTCAGATCGATCATTATGACAATCTGGCCGCATTCTGCGATGCGGTTAAGCGCATCAACACGATTCTGATCGACTTGACGCGCGATGTCTGGACCTATATTTCTTTTGATTATTTTAAACAGAAAATAAAAAAGGGAGAAGTCGGCTCTTCAACCATGCCCCATAAGGTCAACCCCATTGATTTTGAAAACGCGGAAGGCAACTTTGGGGTTGCCAATGCAATTTTCGAACATCTATCCACCAAGCTCCCGATTTCAAGACTGCAACGGGATTTAACGGACTCGACCGTAACCCGCAATATCGGCGTTCCGCTGGCCCATACGCTCATTGGGTTAAAGTCATTGATGCGGGGCTTGAATAAGTTGATTTTAAATGCCGATGTCATCCGTGCGGATCTGTCGCGTAACTGGGCAGTGGTCGCCGAAGCCATCCAGACTATTCTGCGCCGCGAAGGCTATCCCCAGCCTTATGAAGCGCTAAAAGCACTGACACGCACCCATAAAATCATCGATCAGAAGGCGATTGCCGAGTTTATTGCCTCCTTGGATGTTTCAGCGGCGGTTAAAGATGAATTGCTGAAAATTACGCCTGAAAACTACACGGGCATCATCGATTTCTAAAGGTTCAGAGGCTCAAGGTTCACGGTTCAAAGGTTCAGACGTTCAGGGCAAAGAAATCTGTTAGGTTGGTTTTATTTTTTTCATTGGTTTTATGGATTGGTTTAAACCGAACCAATCGAACAAATTAAACCCATCAAACCCATTTAACGGTAAAACGACTTGCGACCTAACTGACACCTGACACCCTTCTTTACGGCGGCCCCTGCAGCAGGGCGGTGGACACCCGACCGACAAGCCCCCAAATGGCATCTGCAGAAAAGACGGCTTCGATCGAGCGATCGAATAAAACCGAAATGCGGGGTTCAAATTCCGCGTCTCCCTGCCAGAATAAATAATAGAGCGGCACGCGCGGAAAGGGGAACAGTTCATAAGCCGCATCGGCCATTTTAACCGGACGGCCCTCCAAGAATTTGGCAGCATCTTCAAAGCCGCGGATATCCTTTCCGTAGCGCTGCAGCAGGGAATCGGTCTGCAGCTCGTGAGGTCCCTGAAAAAAATGCGCCTCTTTCAGATCCTTGACGCCTACAATATCCGAACCCAAAGGATACAGTTTTTTGACATGATTTAGATAAATTAAGGTTACCAGCTCGAGCAGCGGATCCTGCGTCCTGTCCCAGCCGCGGCCGTCATCGCGTTTCAGGCATCGCTCGGCAACATCCACCAGCACGTCTTCGTTTAAGAAATGAAACACCAGCTGTCTGGCCGATTCCAGCCTGAAAAGTGTCCAATTGCAAATGGCATTAAGATCCCTGGTTTGCAACTCGTCCCAAAAATGCTCAGGCACTTCAACCGGTGATCTATCGGGAGCATATGCCGGTGGATTTTGGCGACGGCGTCGATCCTGCATCTGAAGGTACCCCTGGCTGAACGGGTAAGGCCCCTGCGCAAAATTATCGCAGGGAAATTGAGCGCAATCCCGCAGGCAGTATCCCACCTGGTTTAATTGCGCACAGGCCAGAATGGCGCAGGTACCGCCCAATAAACGCATCTGGGCAGCAAGCTTCTGTGCGGCCTGGGAGCTGGTGCCCGGACCGCAGCTGGAGCAGGTGCCCAGCAAATTTAATTTACAGACATCACAATTAATACCACAGGCTCCGGTGGGCATCGCTCAATCCTTCCGCTCATTAGTTCAGAGGACAGAAGTCAGACGACAGAAGACAGATGATCATAAGCGGAAGATGATCCTTCGCATCTGCATTGTGTCAAACGCTATTAGCCATCCGTCCTCTGATCTCAGTTTTCTGTTTTCTGACCTCTGACCGCTGACTTCTGACATTTAGGGCAAATATGCGTGCTGCGCTGGCCGACGATGATTCGTTCGACTGCCTCACCACAGCGCCGGCAGGGTTGGCCGGTGCGTCGGAAGACGTTCAGCTGATCTCGATTGCGGCCCTGATGCTTGGCAACAGAATAAAAGTTGGTCTTACCGGTTCCCAATGAGGTTCCCAGGTTTTTTAAGCCCCGTTTGAGCACCAGCGGGATGGCCCGATGAAGCGCCCGAATTTCTGTTTCGGACAAAGAAGCCGCTGTGCGGCAGGGGTGAATCATCGATTCCCAGAGCGCCTCATCAACGTAAATATTGCCGAGTCCGGCGATAAAGGTCTGATCCAACAGCAACGGCTTTAACAGACGCTTGCGCGTTTTCAGACGCCTAACCAATTTTTGATGCGTAAAACCCCTTGACAGCGGTTCGGGCCCCAGGCGACCCAGGATGATGTCTGTATCAGACGTCAGATAGAGGCGGCCGAATTTGCGGGTATCATGAAAGCGCAATTGTTGCCCACCATCCAGATCGAGCAAAACATGTTCATGCTTTTTACGTGCCTGTTCTGCGGTCACCAGATGCAGCCGGCCGGACATGCGCAGATGCATGAGCAAATGGCCGTTATTCTGAAAATCGAAAACAATGAATTTTCCGCGGCGCCGAATGGCTGTTATCGTCCGGCCCCTGATCTGCTTGCAAAACGCTTTTGCCGACGGTTCCGCAATCGTCCGGGCCCAGAAAACCCCTGCCGCCTCTATGGTTTGACCCACAAGGCCGGCTGCGTTGAGGTCATTCACGATGGTCTGTACTTCTGGAAGTTCGGGCATCTCGGTTCAGGTTTAGGGTTCAAAGGTTCAGGGTTCAAAGGTTCAAAGGTACAACCCAGAACCCAGAACGCTGAACCCGGAACCTTTGCTTAATAACGATTGACAACTTGAGATCTTGCGCCTATAAAATGAGCCAGTTTGAGGTACTATAACACAGTCCAGCATGTAAAAAAATGTTCGTTTAATGACCATCTTTGATGCCTATCGGATCTTCCGATGATAAAGGAGCGCTTATGGATTTTAGCCTTTCAACTGACCATGAGATTTTACGTGAGTCGGTGCGCAGTTTTGCCGAAAAGGAGATCAAACCGGTTGCCAGGGAGTTGGATGAAAAGGAAGAATTTTCGTATGAAACCATGCAAAAAATGGCCGGGCTGGGGCTGTTCGGGGTTTTTGTCTCCGAAAAATACGGCGGCCAGGCCATGGATTATATTTCCTATATCATTGCGGTTGAGGAAATCGCGCGTATTGATGGTTCACATGCCGCTACCGTAGCCGCTGAAAACTCGCTGGGGATCGGCCCGCTTTACTATTTTGGCAATGAGGAGCAAAAAAAGAAATATTTGCCGAAGCTTTGCAGCGGTGAGGCCTTATGGGGGTTTGGCCTTACTGAGCCCAATGCGGGCTCTGACGCCGGAAACACGCAAACGACTGCCGTTTTAGACGGTAATGAATGGGTTATCAACGGCAGCAAGATTTTTATCACCAATGCAGCCACCGACATCACCACCGGCGTCACGGTGTTAGCCCGAACCGGCGTCAGAGATGATGGTAAACCCGAGTTGTCCTGCATCATCGTTGAGTCCGGCACACCCGGATTCACCGCCAGAGAGATGCACGGCAAGCTCATGTGGCGCGCTTCCAACACCAGCGAGCTCTATTTTGAAGATTGCCGGGTTCCAAAAGAAAACCTTATGGGCCCCAGAGGACAGGGTTTTCATCAGATGATGAAGACTCTGGACGGCGGCCGGCTTTCCATTGGTGCCATGGGCCTTGGCGGCGCCCAGGGTTGTTTTGACATGGCCATGAAATACAGTCAGGAACGCGAGCAGTTTGGACGGCCGATTGCAACCTTTCAGGTCAATGCGTTTAAGCTGGCTGACATGGCAACCGAAATCGAGTGCGCCCGCCTGCTGCTGTACAAAGCCTGCTGGTTGAACGACAACGCCTTACCCTATGCTAAAGAGGCGGCTATGGCGAAACTGTATTGTTCGGAAGTGATGTATCGGGCAGCCAATCATGCCGTCCAGTTGCACGGTGGATACGGATTAATGAAAGAGTATGATATCGAGCGCTTTTACAGGGACCAAAAGCTTCTTGAAATCGGTGAAGGCACCTCCGAAGTGCAGCGACTGGTGATCGCGCGGTATCTGGGTGCCAAAAGCCTATAGCCCAATTTGCCATTTAAGATAGCATCAATCGATTTTCAACAAGGAGATAAAATGCAAGACAAAATCAAAAAACCGCATTTTGACTTTGACTTTTTTGAAGATTTAACCGGCGACATACCGATGGAACCGCCCAAGAGTGTGGATGATGTTGGGGAGCGTATCCGCAAAATCCGGGAAGAAAAGAATCTGTCACTTGACGAGATTTCCAAGATGACCGGATTTGAGGTCGATTTTTTAGCGAAAATCGAAAACAAGGAACGGCAGCCCCAGCTGGGCACGGTTATCAAATTATCAAAGGCCCTGGACAGCGCCTTTGGCCGTCTTGTTTCCGGTGTAGGGGACAAGCTTTACGCCATAACGCGCAAAGACGAGCGCCGCACCATTTCGCGGTCCACTTCCAAAAAAGGCCGCAAGCGAATCTATACTTACAAAAGCCTGGCACCGGATGTAAAAGGGCGACACATGGAGGCCTTTCTGGTGCTGCTCGAAGAAGATCCGGACAAAGAAATATCCCTGCACGAGGGCGAAGAATTTATATTTGTGCTCGATGGGGAAGTGATCTTAGAGATCGGGGATGATCATTACGAGCTCGAACCGGGTGACAGTGCCTATTATTTATCGACCACCGCCCACCACATTGCAGCTAAAAAAGGCAAAGCGACCATTGTGGCGGTCATGTACGAATCCTAATCCGCGCAACTTCACCTGCGGCATGCAGCAATTGCTTCGCAACTGCTAAAGTCATATAACACAAATAAATTCAGATTGTTATAATCGTTCTTACCGTTTTATAACGGCCATGTGGGCCCCATGCCCCTGGCCGTTTTTTTTGGGGCTGTGTATTGGATTTTTGTGAAAATTTGTTATAAATTCCATTCACATCCGGTAAAAAGGACCGAATATGTGTGCTGTGTTTTGACAAATCGATTTTGACCATTACGTTTTAGGTCTAAAAAATCCCATGACTCAGGAGTTCATGGGGTCGATAGTG
>JASFIV010000002.1:0-64162 GCA_050122475.1 Desulfobacterales bacterium
GTTCCCATCCCGAACACGGAAGTTAAGCTCTTCAGCGCCGATGGTACTGCCCGGGAAGCTGGGTGGGAGAGTAGGACGCCGCCGAATTTTTCTTCAAAACCCGGAATCAGATATTGATTCCGGGTTTTCATATTTTTGCATAACAATATTTTAACTCGTTCCGGAGGCGATCAAAAAAATGAGGTCCGGTCATGTCATTTTCTGATTGGCGATATGATTCACAAAGTGCGTGTGCCCCGATATTTGAAATTAGACCTATAACATAGGTTGCCCAATACATCGGTGCCTAACATTCCAAATATCGGAGCACGGTTACTTAATGGGTAAACCATTTGCATATCGCCATTCAGAAAACAACATGCCCGGTTGGTAAGATCTGCACCGGTGACGCTGCCCGGGAAACTGGGTTATAGAGTAGGGCGCCTTTTGATTATTGAATACCTGTTCGGCTGGCAGTATTCAACATACCGATTTTGACATAATCAATGTAATGGGGTACTGGATTAATGGAATACCGAAATAATGGAACAATGGAATGATGGAATACTGGGTTCGATGAAATGAGACCTAATTTTATATGTACATTCTCCATACAATTTTTAAATTCGGACATTGTCTGAAATTCAAACCCATTATTGCATTTTTCCACCATTCCATCATTCCAGAAGCTATCAAAAGGCAAACACACCATCTCTGAGAAGCGGTTGGAGAAGCATCCGCACAGAAAGGAGACCGCTGGTGAAGGGCAAACCTGTTATTTATCCGGTGCATTTGACGGCCACTTACAAATTTGAGCAATCTGACGATTTGATCGATGTCGTCCAGAACCGCAGCGGTTTTTTGTATTCACGCTGGGACAATCCCTCGGTGGTCGAAGTCGAAAATGAACTGGCGGCTCTTGAAGGCTATGACAAGGCTCTGGGCTTTGGCTCGGGGATGGCGGCCATTACCACCGCGCTGACTGCTCATATGAGGACCGGCAGCCGCATCGTCGCCACCCGGCAATTGTATGGCGCCACTTTTGAGTTTTTAAATGATGTCTTGCCCAAATTTAAAGTTGAAACGGTTTTTGCCGACTCCTGGGACACCGATCGCTTGCTTCAGGAGATCGCAAACGGTGTTGATATTGTTTACCTAGAATCCCCCACCAACCCTTTGCTGCGCATCGTGGATGTGGCCCCGCTGGCCCGGGCGGCGCACAAAAAAGGGGCTATCGTGATGTTGGACTCGACTTTTGCCTCACCGATCAATCAACGTCCGTTGGATTTAGGGGTCGACATTGTCATTCACAGTGCCACCAAATATATCGGCGGTCATCACGATATCACCGCCGGGTTTTTGTGCTGCAACACACCGCATTTTGACAACCTCTGGACCTATCGTAAAATTATGGGTGGAGTCATGGACCCCATGAGCGCCTTTCTATCCTTGCGCGGGCTGAAAACGCTTCAACTCCGCATCCAGCAGCAAAACACGAATGCCCTGCGCATCGCCGAATTTTTGGAAGGACATTCGGAAATCAAAACCGTCTATTATCCGGGCTTATCATCCCATCCCGATCATGCAGTAGCGCAAAAACAGCTCTTGGGATTTGGTGGTATGCTCAGTTTTGAAATCGACGGCGATTTTGATCAAACCAAAGGATTTATGGACCGGCTCAGCCGTATTAAGCTGGCCACCAGCCTGGGGGGGGTTACCAGCCTGGCCAATCAACCCATTACCAACACCCATGCAGCCTTAAACCCGAAGGATCGCGCCAAAGCCGGTATCAGTGAAAGTCTGGTAAGGCTGTCGGTGGGCATCGAGCCGGTGGAAACACTTATTGATGATCTGAAAAAAGCCTTGGAAAACAACTGAGGAATGCGCGCCTGCAGGCGAGGGTAGTTCTTTAGCTGTGGATCTCTGCACAAAATTGGATCTAGACTGCCCGCCAATGTATCGCGCCGGCCCAACATTGCGTAATGATATATGGCGAGCATCAGCCGATGCGGTGTGATGGGTCGCAATAGGAATTAACGATTATGAGTTCAGAAAACTTTTCTTCCCATACATTTCAAAGCTCTCAAAAATATTCTGATAACTCCGTCGTTTTTGATGGTGAGCGTTCTTCCTGGCAAAAGTATCTTGAGTTATCGCTTGCCAAACGCTACGAGCCGGATACTGTGGTGAGTGTAAAACCCATATCGGAATCAGATGGTTTTGAATTTAGTGCTTTAAATACGAATTCAAGTTCAGAGAAGCTGGTCCGTTTTTTAAATGACGGATTTACCCTTTTTTTAAAAAAGCTAAAGGAATACGAAACTGCCGCAGCTATTATTATAAGAGAGGTTTTTGCCAATTGGGCTAATGCGCTCGTTCCCGTTCAAATAAGGTGCAGTCATCATCTGCCAGCAGATTCAACAAGAGAGATTTTCCTGGATGACGACCTCAACATTAAAGAAGTATCTATCGTTCTGAATACCGATCTCATTAAAAGTGTATTCAAAGCGTATGAAAAAGTGTCTGATGGCAGAGAAGATGAACGGCTGGGGATTATGTGGGGCATCATCAAACCATTGCTGCATGAACTTGGGCATAGTAATTTGCCAAGGGACAGATTTTTTGAAGAAATCCATCAGGTATGGTGTGATTGCGTGGCAATGAGAAATATTTTTTTTAAGAGCAAAAGGCAGAACGGTTGTCTTGTGCCCAATAAAGCAGGCAAAACATACATTAAATTTTATATAGAAAGAATGCTTCACAAAGGAATAAAGGTATCGAGAGACGAGATTTTTAGCCAACCGCTTTTCAAAATGCTGAACCATCTGCACCGTCTTGTCGGCGAAGATATGTTAAAAAAGCACAATGAGATAAAATTGCTAAAATTTGATGACCTTGCCGCCTCTGCAAAAGTGATTGTTCGAGGGTACCTTGACGATGAATACCTGAGGCCTTCCCTGGCACAAATTATGTCCAAAATACCTGAAGCTTACCAGCCCATGAAAATTACCATCAAAAAGAAGGGCGTCGAAACACCGCCTCCTAAAGTCGGGCGCTATGGAATCGAAGATGAAGAGGATCTTTCCGCATGGAATAAGGTGGCAGATAAATTCAAAAAGATTGGGTTAGTCATTGTCAGTCAGTTAGGTATCGGAGAATTCGGTCGGGTGTATGAGGCCATAAATCTGATAAATCCAGGCTGGCCGGAAAGAGTAGCCGTCAAAGTCGATCGTATCTACAAAAAAAGAAAGAAGGAAGCCATACAGGTTGAAGATGTCATGTTACAATTATCACACGATTTGAGTAATTCTCCGCATGTGATCAGTATTTATGATGCGGGTTTGTTATCAAAAAAATACACCTACCATGTTTTACAGCTCGTTGCTGAGGGAGAAACCCTTGATGAGCTTATGGGGATCGGGGGAACAGAACCCACCAGCCGACCCACCAGTTTTGGCGAGGGAAACTCGCTTCAAAAACTCAGAGAGAAGTTTTTAAAACCGATCGGCCAACGGTCAAAACGAAAAAACCATCGCTTCTCAAGACCCCTGACACTCAATGAAACCATTGATATCATGGTGAGCATCCTCTTGTGGGTCGAGAAAGTTCACCGTTTAGGATATGTGATTAACGACGTCAAAACAGGTAACGTCATGATGAATTGCCGTGGACAGATTAAGGGAATAGATTTGGACTTTTATCAAAGGTCTCCGTCTTTACCACAAGCCTTTATGCAGGATTTCTTCTTGCTCTCATGGGTATGTCTTCTCTTAATTATAAATGCGCCACGCAAAGATCCCTTGCCTTCAGAATCATTGAAAGATGACTTTGGAATTGCACTGCAAAAAGGAGCAGATTCCTTAAAAGATGCCTTGTCAGAGGAATGGAAATTTGTGGATTTATCAAGAGAGGATGCAGAAATGTTTCTCGATTGCTTTCTCGATATTATTTTTCGTTCGCGCGTCAATACCTACGGAAAAAATCCAGATTTGTTCGAACAGGACATTAATAGACTCATCCATCTTAAACGGCTTTTTTTTGAACGCGAGATTGTATTGACCGCGCCCAAATTGTACCATTAATCCCTTATGTCTTGTAATCCCATTACCGGATTTAAGAAAGGATTGAGTCATGCCGCGCATGCCAATTGTGTCTACTGAATCAAACACTTCGATTTGCCTGCCGAACAGTTTGCTTCCCACTTTTTATATGGAGGATTATACTATATTGGGGCTTCGGGTTGGAAATTTGGGTGCAGCGGTCCGGTTACTCGAAAAAAACGGCATCGCGCTGCTGAAAAATGCGGGATACATTGAATTGTCCGTGGAACAAAAAGATCAAATTCTGCATATCGTCCAACTGCTGAGAGCAAATGATGTTTCATGTGATATCGCCGATATTGTAGAGCAGGTATATCAGGGATGATAGGCCTCTACCTGCCGGTACGGTGGGTAGGCTAAACCATGGCGCAAGTTGTCGGCCCGACAACGCTCTCAGCAATGGTGATTACTTGGGTGTCGTACGATTTAAAGCCAAAGGTCTCATTTCCTATAGGATCTGTAATCCGTATACCCCTGAGCTCCTGGTGTGTACCACAAGGACATATCTTCAAATGGCGCAAGGGGCCAATTACTCTTTAAACGCTCTGGTAGGTCGGGATTGGTGATGAAAGGACGGCCGAAGGCTGCCAGATCCGCATGACCTGCTTTGAGTCTCTCTTCTGCTGTTTTCTTTGTATAGCCGCAATTGCCCATGATAATTCCGTCATATTCGGCCCGAAATTCAGCCAGCGTCATCGGTTCACCTTGATCATGAAAGCCGAAGGCAAGCCCATCCATGATGTGAACATATGCCAGATTTAATGTATCGAGTTCTTTTATGGTGTAGAGAAATATTTCTCGAAAATCAGGGCTGCCCATGTCATTGAATACGCCGTTGGGAGAAAGTCGGACACCCACTCGCTTTGACGGCCAAACCTCTAAAACAGCTGCCATCACTTCTTTTAAAAAACGATATTTATTCTTCAGGCTTCCGCCGTAATGATCCGTCCTTAAATTTGTTTTTGAGTCAAGAAATTGATTGATCAGATAGCCGTTGGCACTATGCACTTCGACGCCGCTGAAACCTGCTTCTTTGGCATTTGCAGCAGCGGTGCGATAATCGTTCACAGTGGCCTCGATGTCATCAACTGTCATAGCCCGTGGGGTTTCGTAGTCTTTTTTTCCAAGCGGCGTGTGAATCTGGTCACCCTTAAGTTTAACTGCTGAGGCTGAAACCGGCAGTTCTCCATTGTGAAAATCGCTGTGTGACGCCCTGCCACAATGCCACAGTTGCAGAAAGATAGGCGTGCCGGTGGGTTTCAGCTTTTGGGTGACGATTCGCCACCCTTTCACCATTTTATCGGTGTAGATGCCGGGTGAGTCTACCCAGCCGTTGCCTTGGGCGGAAACAACCGTTGCCTCGGTAATCAGCAGACCGGCTGAAGCACGTTGGAAATAATATTCGGCCATTAGATCATTCGCAATGCGCTTCGCACCTGCACGCCCCCTGGTCATGGGTGCCAGAACGATTCTGTTTTTAAGTTCTAAGTCTCCCATCTGCAATGGTTCAAACAGCTTATAGTCCGTCATGACGATCTCCTGTTGTCAAATTTATGATGAAATAAAAAAGGAATTTTTTATAATAATCATCATTTGACTTTTGTCTGCTGCCAAATCGATTTTTCACATTGAAATGTGGTGATATGTGATCACCATTGGGGGGGATTCTTGGATAATTACTGTAACCCGTTGTGAAAATTAACGGATTGCGGGACAGACCGATCTGACAACCGTGCTCAAACATAAAAGGATTTAATGTAACTAATGCGCAATCCCCCTTTATTCCCTCCCATTTAATTTCGTTCCTGCGCACAACTCTCATAGTATATTGATATTATTTATAATTTTTAACTTTATTTGCATTCGAAATTAGACTGTGATAAACTTTTTATAGAAATAATTACAACAAATTCGATAGCCTACGCCAGATTTCAAGCCTGCCCGTCTGATTCCTTCTTCGGCAGATTTGAACAACCACCGATCATCTATCATCGGTTTTAGAGCAGATAGATAAGGACATCTGTGTTTATTCGCGGTCTGAGAACAAAAATTGCATTCAATCTTGCCGTCCTATTTCTGGTGGCCATGTTGTTGATCAACATTGTGGCGATGATGACCGCCAAGCGTGACATTATCCGCAAGGAGGTTTCCAGAGGCCATTTTATGGTATCCACGCTCTCGGCTGATCTGTTGGATATTCTGAATTTGAGTACGCAATCAGTCCCCCAGGTTTCGCGGGCACAGGTGTTTGGCCTATTAGCCGAAGGCGGTGTTTCCGGTGCCATGGTTGTTGGCAAAAATAAGGAACGAGTGGCTTACGGCCAAATCTCGACGGCACTGCAAAATGAGTTGCTGAAACACGCCCGCAGCACCATGCAATCCCAGGAGCGCGCCACCCATTTTTTCGGGACCTCCTGGGGCGTATTCTGGAAACACCACCGTGATTTAATCATTTCATCGCCGTTGCAGCAAAACGGACACATTGTTGCCGGCGTCAGCATTGTTTTGCCGCTTGAGGGAATTTATACAACCCTGCGACGATCTCAAAAAATGCTGTTTGTGTATTTGTTCTTAAATACCATTATATTGACCTTTATTGGCATTTATCGGCTCTCAAAGGTTTATTTTTTGCCTTTGGCAAGATTGGCGAGCCGGGCTGAAGACTATCATGAAGATGATGATATGCTCTTTTCCGTGCGCAAAGAAGATAATGAGTTGCACAAGTTATCGGCTTCCTTAAACAGTATGCTGCGACGCATATCTGCTGATAAAGAAAAGCTGCGTTCAACCGTCAATTCTCTTGAGCTCGCCAATCTGGAATTGAAAAAGGCCCAGGAAGAAATCATTCGGGCCGAAAAATTGGCTTCCGTGGGGCGATTGTCGGCCGGTATAGCCCACGAAATCGGCAATCCGATCGGCATTGTCATGGGATATCTCGACCTGCTCAAACAAAAAGACACACCTGACAGCGAAAAAGCGGAGTATATTCAGCGCACAGAAGACGAAATCGAGCGCATCAACACCATCATCCGTCAGCTTTTAGAAATTTCACGACCGTCAAAGGCCGGCTTAAAGGTCGTAGCGGTCCATGATTTAATCGACGATATTGCCCAGGTTCTCAATGTACAGCCGTTGATGTCCAATATTGAACTCGAATGCATTCTGGAAGCCCAAAACGACACCGTATTGGCCGATGCAAATCAGCTGCGACAGGTTTTTTTAAATTTGATTATCAATGCCGCTGATGCCATCTCTTCAGCCGGCAACGCTGCGAATGGCAAGCTGGTGATCAAGAGCGGTCTGGTCGCTGAAAAACAAGACCCATCTGGGAAGTTGAAACAGTTTTTAAAAATTACCTTCATGGATAACGGTCCCGGAATATCTGAAGAAAATATCGGGAATATCTTTGACCCATTTTACACCACCAAAGAACCCGGTAAAGGAACTGGCCTGGGGCTTTCGGTTAGTTTTATGATTGTTCAAGGATTTGGCGGCGAGATGACCGTACATAGCGAAAAAGGCGAGGGCACCAGCTTGACGATATTACTGCCGGTAATTGAAGGCGAAGCCACCATGAACCGAAATCAAGATTTATCCTTAACCCCTTCGCTGCTGTCAACTGGCATAGATGGGCAGCCATTGGAACCATAAAGCCTTTTTAGGGCTGCAATTCAAAAATGAAACGGGATGTGAGATAGCTGCCTATAGCTGCTTTACAAGGAAACAAAACAAATGACATCGAAAATGCCGGAAAAACGACTTCTCATTATCGACGACGAAGAAAACATGCGGCACATGCTTTCAAAGGTGCTCACCAAAGCCGGTTATACAATCGAGACCGCTTCCAATGGTCATGAGGGCCTCAAAATGACCGACGGCAACGCATATGATTTTATCCTCTGTGATATTAAGATGCCCAATATGAATGGTATGGATTTTTTAAAAGCCGCACGCGATAAAATCAAATCCACTACGGTTATTATGATGTCAGCCTACGGCACCATCGACACCGCCATAGCAGCGATGAAGCTGGGTGCCTATGATTATATTTCGAAACCCTTCAAAACCGATGAAGTTTATCTAACCCTGAAAAAGGCAGAAGAACGAGAAAGCCTCAGACAGGAAAATCAACAGCTCAAAGAACATATTAAAAAAATCGAAGGTAACTATAATTTCGGAAACCTGGTAGCTAAAAGCGAGGCCATGCAGAAAGTGTTTCGGGTGGCGGCCAAGGCGGCACAATATAAGACCACCGTACTGATACTGGGCGATAGTGGAACCGGCAAGGAATTAGTTGCGCGGGCGATCCACAATGAAGGGGATCGTTCAAGCATGCCGCTGGTCCCGGTAAATTGCGGCGGCATACCCGAAACGCTACTGGAAAGTGAATTGTTCGGCTATAAAAAGGGCGCTTTCACCGGTGCCGATAAAAATAAAAAGGGATTGTTCCAGGAAGCCCATGGCGGTACAATTTTTCTGGATGAAATCGGTGAACTACCGCTGGCACTGCAGGTGAAGCTATTGAGGGTTTTGCAGGAAAACGAAGTCAGAATGATCGGAGATTCAAAGTCGACGCAAATTGACGTGCGCGTCATAGCAGCCACCTCAAGAAATCTTGATGAAGATGTCAAAAAGAGCGCCTTTAGAGAAGATCTTTATTATCGTTTAAATGTTCTGTCGATAAAAATTCCGCCATTGCGGGAGAGGGCTGAGGACATCCCGTTGCTGTGCGATCATTTTATACAGCGGTTTAACCGCAGCCTGAATAAAGAAATAACCAGCATTGCACCTGCTGCCATGTCGCGTCTGCTGGAATACCCTTGGCCCGGCAATGTCAGAGAGCTAGAAAATGCCATCGAACGGGCGCTGGTGCTGGTTGAAGGCCATGTGCTTTTGCCCGAGCATTTTCCTTCGGATCTCGGGCAGCAAATGGGGGGAAATACCTCTGATTTGCTTTTTGATGGGTTTTCTCTAAAAGCAGCTCAGAAAATCATGGAAGAAAAGCTGATTACCAGAGCTCTCAAAGAGACGGGAGGCAATCGCACTCAGGCAGCCCGTCTGCTGGAGATTAGCCATCCGTCGTTGCTTACCAAGATCAAATTATACAATATCGACCTATAAAAGAGTAACCCGTTGAGCCCGTTAACCCGTTTGCCGGTTAAAAGATAAAACCAGACCTTTTCCTCTTTTAACGGGCTTAACCGGCCAACCGGCTCAACCGGATAACCGATTAATCGATGGCCCAGCGCAGCAATACACTGCCCCAGGTAAATCCGGCTCCAAAGGCCGCCAGAACGATCCAGTCCCCTTTCTGCAATTTATTCGCCCGATAGGTTTCAGACATCGCCAGGGGAATGGTAGCGGCAGTGGTATTACCGTATTTGTTGATATTAATCACGACTCGCTCGGGATCCAGTCCCATTTTTTTGGCGGCGGCATCAATAATTCGGTAATTGGCCTGATGGGGAATAAAAAACCGAATATCTTTATCACGCAAATTATTTCTTTCAACGATTCTTGCCGATACATCCGCCATGCCGACAACAGCATGCTTGAACACCGTTTTGCCGTCCTGGTAGATATAATGCATTTTTTTGTCGATCGTTTCCTGTGAGGCTGGGTGGAGACTGCCGCCTCCGGCAATCATCAGAGATTCGGCTCCAGCGCCATCCAGATGCAGGATAAAGTCCTCGATCCCCAGATCGTCGTTCTCACATTGTTCCAAAAGTACCGCACCGGCTGCGTCTCCGAACAGCACACAGGTTGTTCGATCTTCGTAATTGGTAATCGCACTCATTTTATCAGCACCGATTACCAACACTTTTTTGTGTCGGCCACTTTCAATGAATTGGGCACCGGTCGTCAAGGCACACATGAACCCCGTACAGCCACCATTGATATCAAACCCCCAGCTATTACGGGCTCCCAGATTTCGCTGAACAAATGAAGCCGCTGAGGGAACCGGCATATCCGGTGTTACCGTGGCCATTAAAATCAAATCCAGTTCTTCGGGGGAGGTGCTGGTTTCTTCAAGGACAACCTCTGCGGCTTTGGTGGCCATCAAGGAAGTGCCCTTTTCCTTATCCAGTATCCGGCGTTCTTTTATTCCCGTGCGGGTGGTAATCCATTCATCATCGGTGTCGACCATTTTTTCCAAATCACTATTTGATAGTATTTTGTCCGGTACGTAGTGCCCGACCCCGGAGATGATTGCGCGCATTCATAGCCTCCTTTAAGCTCGGTCCGAACGTGGCTGCATCAGCACAAATTTTATCACGGATGACAACCGGGCTTGCAATACAATTCGGACAGGTTTTTTGATTGGGTTTTCCAAACCGGGTGCTTCGCACCCGGTTTCACCCGCAACGACTGAGCCACTTCGCGCCCCTGTATTTTCCCGCCTACAGGCGGTAAAATCCAAGCCACCCGCTGAGCGGGTGGTCGTTGACTTCACATAATTAGCACACGTAACAAAAAAAATAAACCGGTGAAAATGATCTGTGCCCAGGCTTAAGATTACGGTTCAGGTAAAAATAAAACCGTTTCCATGACGGAAACGGATTTGGTGGCTGTCTTGAAGGTGTGTACGGGCAGGTTAAACATTACCCTTTAAAATTGGGTCCTTTTGGAGATCTGCATGCCGAAGCGTTAGAAACTTCCGTTAATTTTTTTCCTCAGCTTTCCCGAGCATTTAAATGTGACGACGCGTCGCTCTCTAAGGATCAGGTCTTCGCCGGTTGCAGGATTACGGCCGCGGCGTTTGTTTTTGTCTTTGACACAGAATTTACCGAAACCGGAAATCAATACATCTTCTTTTTTTTCCAATGAGCTTTTGATAATTTCAAGCAGGGTTTCGATGATATCGACTGATTTTTTCTTTGTAAAACCAAGCTCATGAACTGCGGCAACAATATCGCTTTTGGTTAATGCCATAGAAGCCTCCTAATGATATCCTGTTCCTTTTGCCTTATATTTTAACCGCGCCGTCATCCCATGCGTTCGGATTGCGGCGTCCGAGTTCTCCCTTCTATTCATTTTGAACACGGCTTGTATTTGGTGAATCCCGATTTTCACCCTGATCATCGGCCGGATCCGGCTCTTCCTTTGGCGTTACGGCATCAATCTTTTTCATAATGTCCTTTACGCCTTTCATAATCCCATCTATCTCAGCTTTAATCTGCGCTTCATCAATGTCGTTCATCCAGAAATCTCCGCTCATCGGTTCAGACAAATTTTTGTTGAATGTCAAGCTGTTTTTATTTGGTGATTTTGATTTTTTCAGCTATCATACTATTTTGGCGTGTTTTAAATGCCTTGTATATGAAAGCCTGCGACCCGCCCTGTTGAATGCCGCTTCGCGGCCCCGCAGGGGATTCAATAGGGCTCTTGTAAAATTCAATTAACAGCTTATACGGACCGAAATCATATGTCAAGATTCGAATTAATAAAATAATGATCGTTCAAAAACTAATGCAAGTGCAGTATTCCTGCAAATTCTGAATTAAATTCAATTTTTTTAAGATCATTTCAGCCAATGCATTGATTTATTAGGGTTTCGAAATTATTGGCTTTATAAGGGTTGTGCACCAAGGTTACGCTATGCAAATGATTTTTTCCACGACCACTAATAGTACCGTTCTGTGATCGGGTAACACGATTATCGCTAGCGGTTTTTACTTTGACTTTAAATGTCCGCCATAAGCATGAACAACTCAGTGGTCTTGTCATAATAAAAGGGTTCCCGTAGATTAGTCGGGAACCCCGGTCTATCTCATGGAGCCACCGTGCGGAGTTGAACCGCAGACCTGAGCATTACGAATGCCCTGCTCTACCAGCTGAGCTACGGTGGCCCAGACGCTGTTATGGTTTATAAACAGCAGGCTTAAGATATTGATTGTTTTTTAATTTTTCAGTCGATGCCCTGCGCTCAGGACGCCCGCCCCGCGGGAGTTCGTTGACTCATTACTGTTTTTATGGTTCAAAATCAAGTAATAAATTCACTTGAAGCGCTCGGAGAGCAGATTCCACGCCGGGCCGGCCAAATTGAATGTTTTGGCCTGAATGGTTCCGACAGGGCACTGCTAATTGCAAGATTATACGAGCAGCTTCATATCCCAATTTTTGTAGTGGCGCCTTCAGCCAAGGCGGCGGAAGCGCTATTAACGGATCTGCGCTTTTTCAAACGCACCCATGATGCGCCTCTTTTTTTGTTTCCTTCCTACAACATATTACCATTTAAATTAATGGCATACCACAATGAGACAGCTGCACGGCGAATTCGAGCCCTTTATCATTTGCTGGAATCGCCAACAGCTCCGATTATCGTCACAGCTGCTGAGACGCTGCTGCAAAAGGTGGTTCCCAAACAAGAAATCATTAACTATGCTGAATTGTTGATGGCCGGTGAAGAAATTGACCGGGATCGTCTTATCGAAAAGCTCATTGCTGGTGGGTATACTCATGCGGCCATTGTTGAAGAACCAGGAGACTTCAGTGTACGCGGCGGAATTCTCGATATCTATTGCCCGCTTTATCCGGATCCAATGCGAATCGAGTTTTTTGGAGATGTTGCCGAGTCCATCCGGTTTTTCTCTGCGGCCAGCCAGCGCACCATTGAATCCATGTCTGAAGCTGTCATTCTTCCGGCCCGGGAGATGATTCTGTACAAAGCCCTCCTGCCGCAAATGATCAACCGCATTCGATCCCGGGCGGCAGAACTTGAAATCCCGCTGACCGAAATTAGAACCATTGTCGATTCGATCAAAGATGGGCATCGATTTGCAGGATTAGAAAACCTGATTTCATTGGTTTATCCGGAACTGGACACCGTTTTTGATTTTTTACCGGACGATGCACTTGTGATATCCATCTCAAATGAAGATCTAACCGAAGCAGTTAAAGCACAGGAAAATCATATTGCTAAGAATTATGAAACCGCGTATCTCGCAAAAAACCTGTGCGTAGAACCGGCAAGTTTGTATCTGAGCGGATCTCAAATCCGAACCTTGATCTCACAACATAAACCGCTTGTTTTTAAAATGCTGGAGGTTCACACGGGCCACCTGCAGAATGATGCGGGTGATCTGCGTTTTAAAGCAGTTGTCGAGGACAACAGCGACATTAGTCTACAGCTGAAAAACTATCAGGAAAAAGAAAATCTTCTTAAACCGTTGGCTGACTGGTTAGACGCCAATCGCCGAAATGAACTGACACTGGTTCTAGTGTGCCGGACGGATACCCAGGCGCAAAGACTAAAATCGCTGCTGATCCCTTATGGTTTTCAATTTAAAACAGCCCATTCATTTGAGAATGTGAAGATTGAGCCGGGCACTTTATGGCTGTGCTTGGGACAAGTCTCTGCGGGATTTGTTTGGCCGGCTGAATCATTGGCCGTTATCACGGAAGCGGAAATTTTTGGTTTAAGAACCCACCGTAAAAAACCGCTGCGCCCCAGGCGCCCCTCTGAATTACTTGATCTACAGGATTTAAAAAAAGGTGATCTGGTTGTTCACGTTGAGCATGGTATCGGACGCTATGCGGGCCTGGTCAAGTTGCAAATTGATGGACTCGCCAATGATTTTCTGGAATTGGTTTACAAGGATGGAGACAAACTATATCTGCCGGTTGACCGCATGAGCAGTGTTCAGCAGTACATGGGGGTGGAGGGTGTTGAACCGGTCATTGATAAAATGGGCGGCAATTCCTGGAAGCGGATTAAAGCTCGGGTTAAACGCTCTGCGGAAAAAATTGCGGGTGAGCTTCTTAAATTGTACGCAACCCGAAAAATAAGGAAGGGGTATGCGTTCAGTTCGGTTGATAATTATTTTCGCGATTTTGAAGCCGGCTTTGAATATGAGGAGACGGCCGATCAGGTCAACGCCATTGAGAGCGTACTCGAAGATATGTATCGGTCAACGCCGATGGATCGGCTGGTCTGCGGGGATGTCGGATATGGAAAAACAGAAGTGGCTCTGCGGGCATCCTTTTTAGCAACCTATAACAGTAAACAGGTTGCAGTACTGGTACCAACAACCATACTGGCCGAACAGCATTATGCCACCTTTTACAAACGGTTTGAGCGCTATCCGATCAATATCGCCTGCCTGAGCCGATTTCGGCCTGTGAGTGTACAAAAGCAGATATTAACCGATTTAAAAGTCGGCAAACTGGACATTGTGATCGGCACGCATCGATTGCTGCAAAAAGATATCGCTTTTAAAGATCTGGGCTTGCTTGTTCTGGATGAGGAGCAACGTTTTGGTGTGCGCCACAAGGAAAAACTGAAAAGATTAAAGCACAATGTTGACGTGCTGGCGCTCACGGCCACTCCAATTCCGCGAACCTTGCATATGTCGCTGATGGGTATCCGCGATATCAGTGTCATTTCGACACCGCCTGAATTTCGACAATCTATCATCACTACTGTCTCTGAATTTGATGAAGAACTCATCAAAGAGGCAATTCGAAGAGAACTACAGCGCAATGGCCAGATTTTCTTTGTCCACAATAATATACAAAACATCGATAAAATGGCGCGCAAACTGCAACAACTGGTGCCGAAGGCCAGATTGGATATTGCGCATGGTCGTATGAGTGAAAATGAGCTTGAGCAGGTCATGTATCGATTTTTTAACAAAGAATTTGATTTGCTGGTTTGCACGACAATCATTGAGTCCGGCCTTGATGTATCCTCAGCCAACACCATCATCGTCAATCGGGCCGATCGTTTCGGGCTAGCGCAAATTTATCAGTTGCGCGGTCGCGTTGGCCGCTCAGATGAGCAGGCCTACGCGGTTTTGGTTATCCCACCCGAAAGCATACTGACCTCAGATGCCCGCAAGCGGCTCAAGGTCCTGATGGAACACAGCGACTTGGGTTCTGGTTTTCAAATTGCGATGAACGATCTGAAAATTCGCGGCGGCGGCACCATACTTGGCGCTTCTCAATCCGGCCATATCGCCGCCGTGGGTTACGATATGTTTTTAAAGTTGATGGAAAATGCCATTGCCGAATTAAAAGGCCAGACGCCCATCGAGCCACTGGATCCCGAGATCAATTTTAACTTGTCCGCCTTTTTATCTGAATCTTATATACCGGATATCGACCAACGAATGGCGGCTTACCGCCGTCTGGCCCGATTGAGCAAACTGCAGGAGTTAGCAGATTTTAAAGATGAATTGATCGATCGTTACGGGAAATTGCCGGTGGAAGCCAATAATCTTTTATTTAAGATCGTTTTGAAAATTCTTTCAAAAAAGGCCGCAGTTGCCAAACTGGATCTGTCACAGCACCAAATGCATCTTCAATTTTCGCCAGTGCACTTGAAAAATACCCAGGGGCTGGTGGAATTGATCCAATCGGCGCCCCGTCGCTATGAACTGTCGCCGGCTCAAGTTTTAAAAGTAAAATTAACGAATGATCCAGGCACTAGTTATACAAAGCGTGTCAAAAATATATTGAAAGAAATAGTACGGCGTGTTAAAAATTAAAGTTTAGATAACCTATCCCCAAAATGCGTCTAACATGTTCTGGTTGAGCCCGTTAACCCGTTTGCCGGTTAATGGCTTTTTTCTTATTATAACAGACTCAGCTGGTTTAGCCGGTACAACAGGCAAGCCTAATCAGGTGAACGAATATTTTGGGTATAGGGGATACCTTTAAGAACCGATAAAGTCAGGTGATTGCTGAATTTCCGATTGTTTTTTTCCTTATGAATGATTTATTGAAGGCCAAAAAGATTTTGCAGAAAATGAGATTGCTGTCAGTGCTGTTGATTCTGGGAGCGCTGTCAAGCTGTATCAATTCAGGATCAAACTCCGGCAATGAACCCTTAATTCGTGTTCGTGATAGAGTGCTTACGGTGTTGGAGTTCAATGAGACATTTGAATTTATCCAATCGGCTCATCCTCAAAACTTGAAGGATCATCCCGAGGATTTAAGAAATGCTCAACGACGCCTTTTAAACCAGCTGACTGTAGAGATGATTATCCTTGAAAGGGCTGAAGAGCTGGGACTTTCTATTTCGGATGAAGAGATCAATAAGGCTGTAAAAGACATAAAAAGCGATTATCCTGAAGATACATTCGAAAAAACGTTGCTCAAAACGGCTGTTTCATATGAACTATGGGAGGCCCGTTTAAAAAATAGAATGCTGATGCAAAAAGTGGTCGATACCGAACTTAAAGATAAAATTGTTATCACACCTGAAGATATCGCTGACTACTATGAACGCAACATAAAAACGCGAGCTCTGGAATCCGAAACTGCAGGTTCAAAAGATGATATCAATGAAAGGATCATCAAATATCTGCGTCGTGAAAAGGCGGAGAAGGCATATAAAATTTGGATAAATAATCTTAAGAACAATTACAGCATTGAGATCGACAGTGCACAGTGGGAAAAAATTAGCGGTTCTCCTTATCGTGCTGATCAGAATCTGAATGATCTAGATTTGACTCAAAAGCCTGAGTGACATATTTTTAAGCCCTATCTCAAAAAATGCATCTAAAACTCTTCCAAGGGCTGTGTTTCCACGATAAATGGGGATCACACATCTATGGTTAAGATAGGCGTTAAGTAAAACGGCAAAACAATCAAGAACAAATTGTTAATTTCGATTACGGCCTTAGATAAATGAAACGGTTTCTATCAAAATTGAATTTATATTTAAATCTTTTGTGCTTGCTGGCCCTGAATGGTAGTTTGCTGATAGGTGACGTGCAAGCAGATTCTCCCGTAGTCGTCGATCGCATTGTCGCAGTTGTCAATGATGAAATCATAACCCTCTATGATCTCAATAAGGAATTGAAACCGTATGAGGAAAATATCAAGGCGCTCGGATACGATGCCGATAAAACGCGTGAAACTCTTTTTAAACTGCGCAGTGATCTGCTCAACAAGCTTGTCGACAGAAAATTGACAGATCAGCAAATCAAGAAAAATAATATCAATGTCAGCAGCCAAGAGATCGATAGGGCGATAGAGCGAATTAAAGAAACGCGTTCCTATACGGATGAAGATTTAAGAGCAGGATTGGCCAAACAGGGTTTAACTATAGAGGAGTACCGTGAAAGCTTAAAGCAACAATTGTTAAGAAGTAACTTGGTCAATCGCGAGATTAAATCAAAAATCGTCATTACCAATGAAGAAATCGAAGAATACTACAATGCTCACCGGGAGAAATATGCCGGTAAAACAAAATACCACATCTGGAATATAGCAATCCGGTTTTCGCAGTTTGCCGATGACACCGAAAAACAGATGGCTTATCAAAAAATGGAAAGTGTTCTAGCGCAATTAAAGCAAGGACGCTCGTTTGAATCCATTATTAGTGAAAATCTTAACGCTCCGGGGATGCCTCAAGGAGCGGATTTGGGATTATATCAACTGGACGAGCTGTCGGCTGAGTTACAGGGCGCTGTCAGATTTATGTCAGCTGGTGAATACAGTAACATTATAAGTTTTGGCAACGGATATCAAATTATCTTTGTCGAAGAACTCCTCTCGACTGATGCCAAGGCCATTGCTGACGTAAAAAGTGAGATTCAGGATACTTTGTATAATGAAGCGATTAACAATCGCTACAATTCCTGGTTGACTGAGCTTCGTGAGCGATCGCATATCAAGATTATTCAATAGCGGTCGCTGACTTTCGAATGTTAAGGTGCAACCCGAAACATAAAACACGAAACGCAAATATGATGAAACATGAAAATGAATCTTTATCCTTTGGATATTATCTCCAGTCGATAAGGCTCGAAAAAAATATAACCCTGGACACAATAGCTGAAGAAACCCGCATCGCGATGAGTAATTTGACGGCGATCGAAAAAGAAGATGTTGAATCACTTCCGGATCCGGTTTTTGTAAAGGGATTTTTGCGTTCATATGCACAGGCCATTGGTGCAGATGGGGATGAAGCCGTCAGACTTTACGAGGCTCGGCTCAATATGAAAAGCCGGATGGAGGACGTCCAAAGCTATTCGCCCAGATCAGCGGTTGCTCCCTGGCGCAACCTGATTCTGTCGATTGTCGCCGTTGCAGGTTTGATCGCGTTGTCTTTATACGGCATTTCTTATTTTCAACATCACGACCTGCTGGATAAAACCGCTGCGCCTTCAAGTGCCGTCAAACTTCCCGCAGAAAAGCATTCCGCAGATCGCAAACCATCAGATACGAATACAGATACGCCACCCGAAACATCTTCAAAATTGATGTTGCAAATTAGCGTCCTTGAAGACACATGGATAAAAATCATCGTAGACAATCAAGAACCCAAGGAGTACAATTTACGCTCCGGAGATCAGCTCGAAGAAGAAGCAACCAGGAGCTATAATCTGCTGATTGGCAATGCTGCTGGGTTGGAATTGAAATTAAACGGCAAGCCCGTAAAAATTTCCGGTAAGGAAGGCGAAGTCGTCAACCTTAAGATTCCTTGACACCTTTTTGGAAATACTATCGTCTGAAAAATGCAAACTGATCGCAACAAAATATTATTAGACAGTATTAAACGGCTTTTGAGGCGCAGAGCCACGACGCACCTCAGCAATATTGTCTCCAAGACCCATGCGGCCGATCTATCGGTTGTTTTCCGTTCGCTATCTGTTTCTCAACAGCACGAGTTATTCAGTTTGATCTCCGATGTCGAGCAAAAGGGGATTTTATTCAGTGAACTGGACGTCGATACCTTCTTAGACCTCGTTGAAGGAATTCAACTGGATGACCTCGTTGAAGTCTTTGAGCAGATGCCCAACGACGATGTGGCCGATTTGCTGGAGCGATTGCCTGAAGAACAAGCCGACGCCATCCTGGAAAAAATGAAAAAGGATGAGTCGGACGAAGTCGAAGATCTGCTGCGATATGAGAATGATACCGCCGGCGGCATTATGGTAGCTGATTTTATCGCCCTGGCCGAGGATACAACCGCCAAAGAAGCCATCGAAGCACTGCAAAAGGAATATTCTGATGTTGAGATGCCTTTCTACCTCTATGTCGTCGATGATTATGGCAAACTGGTCGGCGTAAGTTCCTTGCGCCAACTGGTGCTGGTGCGACCTGAATCACCCCTTAAAGAGTTTATGACCACCGACGTATTTTCTGTTCAGACTGATATGGATCAGGAGGAAGTTGCCAAAATTGTTGCCCGCTATGACATTTTAGCGGTGCCGGTTGTTGACGATACCAACCGGCTGGTGGGTATCGTAACGGTTGATGACGTCATCGACATTTTTCGACGCGAAGCGACTGAGGACATATTGAAAATGGCCGGTGTCGGTGAAGAATTCGTCGAAACAAAATCTGTTTTGAAAAGTACGCGAATTCGCTTGCCCTGGCTTTTTGCCAGTTGTCTGGGCGGTATTGTTGCCTTTTTTATTATCGGTAAATTTGAAGGCTCTTTGGCCAAGATTGCAACACTGGCGGCCTTTATCCCCGTCATTATGGGCATGGGAGGCAATATCGGCACCCAGTCCTCCACCATTGTTGTCCGGGGTATGGCTACTGGTCGAATCGATATTCGGGACTTTTGGTCTGTCCTTCTGAAGGAATTGACGATCGGGCTTATTTTAGGCGTTATCTATGGCCTGCTCATCGGCAGTGTTGCCCAGATACGATATAGCATGGGCGCATTGGCCATTTCAGTAGGTCTGGCGGTCATCAGTTCCATGTCAATCGCCGCCTTGGTCGGTTCAATGGTTCCCATGGCTTTTGCGCGTATTCATATTGACCCGGCTGTCGCTACCGGACCTTTTGTAACGACCGCCATCGATATCATCAGCGTTACTTTTTATTTCATGATTGCCACCGCACTTTTGGGTCTCTGATTGAATGTCTGATTTTTCCACGCCTGCCATTTTGCTCCGCAGACTTGATTACGGGGATTACGATCTCATTCTTACCTTTCTGTCCCTGCAGCGCGGCAAAATATCGTTAATTGCAAAATCTGCCAAAAAAAGTACAAAACGATTTGCAGGCACTTTGGAGCTTTTTTCGCTCATCGAGGTCGTCGGCAGCACGGGCAAGCGGCGTGGTCTGCCCGTGTTAAAAGAAGCGACCCTTAAATCCCCCTATAGTGCGATCCGCAACGATATTAAAAAGACTGCCTATGCCAGTTATTGGTGCGAGTTAATTTACAACTGGCTTGAAGAGAACCAGGAACAGTCTCAAATTTACTATTTATTAAAATATGTCCTCGGTGAGCTTGACAGCGGTGCCTTAACCTCCGCCGAATTAAGCATCTTGTTTCAAATGCAGCTGCTTTATCTGTCCGGTCATCGCCCGAATCTGTCGGAATGCGCAAACTGCCGCAAAAACCTTGAAACGATCGATGCGCAACACGTCGTCTTTGATGTTACCAGAGGGGCAATCCTGTGCCAGGGCTGTATTTCAGGCTCGGGTGGACGCTTACGGCTTTCAAAAGGAACGATTAAACATCTCATCTGGTTTGAAAGCGGGGACCTTAAAAAGGCCTCCAGGGTCAGATTCGGGACCCAGGCTCTAAAAGAAAGCCTCACATTACTGGAGGCCTTTGTGCCTTACATCCTGGGGATACAACCCAAAAGTCTTAAATTTTTGAAAGAAATTCGAAAATAAATCGATTGCGGATTGCGGATTGTGGATTTCGGATTGAAAGGCATAAAAAATAACCACGAAAACACGAAATTGAAAAAGCACGAAATTTTATTTTCTAATTCCTTTTTCGTGTTTTAGGGCTTTCGTGGTGAATAAATTCACTCATGTCGAACAAATTCAAACAAGTTCTTGAAAACAAACCCATTGAAGCATCGGCGCCCTGCCGGGTCGATATGGGCGGCACCCTGGATATCCGTACCTTTTATTATCCCCTGCGGCATTTGTCACCCTGCACCTTTAATATTGCCATGGGGCTCAGAACCCGGGTGCAGTTGATGCCGTATCATAAAGACCGCATCAAAATCTCTTCGAAAGGCTTTAAAAGTGCGGAATTTTCCATCGATCGGGTACCTTTTACGCATCCATTGGGTCTGATGTTTGCCGCCGGGGTATATTTTAATGCCAAAAATGTCCATATTCGAATCGAATCCGAATCGCCTCCGCGAAGTGCCCTGGGCGGCTCATCAGCAGCCTTGGTGGCACTGGTCGCCTCTCTTTCAAAGTTATCCCACCAGGCAGCTTCAACACAACCACTGACGCGTCCAGAAATGGCTATCCTGGCGCAGGGACTTGAGGAAACGGTTGCTGGGGTACCCTGTGGCTTTCAGGATCAGCTGGCAGCGATTTACGGGGGTGTCAATTTATGGAAATGGCCACAACGCATTAAGAGTCCTCAATTCCGGAAAAAAGTGATCGTGCCCAAAAGGCGGCATAAACATTTTGAAAAACACTTGCTGGTGGCCTACTGTGGGAAACCACATGTTTCCAAGGATATTAACGGACGTTGGGTGCAGCAATTTCTTAAGGGCAAATTTCGACATCTTTGGGCCGACATCATTACATGTACCCGACAATTTGTTTCGGCAGTAGCAGATCGACATTATACACTGGCCGGTGAATTAATGAATAGGGAAACCGTTCTGCGTCAGAAAATGACGCCGGATGTTCTGGATGAGATCGGTATACAATTGGCCAGATCCGCGCGGACGCACAAATGCGGGGCCCGATTTACAGGTGCCGGAGGCGGGGGATGTATCTGGGCCCTGGGTGAAATTGAAAATATTGACAGATTAAGATCATTGTGGGAAGAGATACTTTCATCTAAAAATCAGGCCCGACTGCTGGATATCAATATCGATTCACAGGGGCTGAGCGTACACTAAAATGTTCGTGTTTGGTATTTAGTGTTTCGTGTTTTGTAATTGCCAATGCATCGAACCAAACACCAAACACAAAACCGAAGGGAAAAAAATGTACTTTCAGGATGTCATTGCAGAACTGAACAAATTCTGGGCCCGCAAGGGCTGTGTGATGGTGCAACCTTATGATCTGGAAGTTGGCGCCGGAACATTTCATCATGCCACAACCTTAAAGGCACTCGGTCCAGAGCCCTGGAATGTCGCCTATGTCCAGCCTTCCCGGCGCCCGACCGACGGTCGTTACGGCGATAATCCCAATCGACTGCAGCATTATTATCAGTATCAGGTGCTCTTGAAACCATCGCCTTTCGATGTGCAGAAGCAATACCTTCAGAGCATGAAGGCATTGGGCATCGATCCGTTGGATCATGATATCCGTTTTGTGGAAGATGATTGGGAATCACCCACCCTAGGCGCTTCCGGTCTGGGCTGGGAAGTGTGGCTGGATGGCATGGAGATCACCCAGTTTACCTATTTTCAGATGGCCGGCAGTAAAGAATTGCACCCGATCCCCGTTGAACTGACATACGGTTTAGAAAGAATTGCGATGTATCTTCAAGGTGTAGACAATGTTTATGATCTGCAATGGAATGCAGACATCAAATACGGTGATGTGCATCATCAGCAGGAAGTCGAGCAATCGACCTATAATTTTGAAAAAGCCGATATACCCATTTTATTTGATTTATTTAAAAAATATGAAGCGGAATCCAAGCAGCAAATTGACGACAGGCTTGTTTTGCCGGCCTACGAATATTGCTTGAAATGTTCCCATACGTTTAATCTTCTCGATGCCCGCGGAGCCATCAGTGTGACGGAAAGGACTGGCTATATCGGGCGAATAAGAAACCTTGCGCGTGCCAGCGCAGAAGCCTATTTGAGGCAGCGCGAAGATATGGGCTATCCGTTGCTCAAAAAATAAGGTTCAGCGGTTCAGAGTTTAAGGTTCTGGGTTCGGCGTTTTTGACCGTTGGCTTCTCGCTCCTGGCAGATGGCCAGCAAGAAGCCAATAATCGGCAGCCAGCAACCTCTGAACCTTTGAATGTTGAACCTTTGAACCCGAAATAGAGGAAATTATGGAAACGTTATTACTTGAGATTGGAACTGAGGAAATCCCTGCAGGTTATATCAAACCGGCCTTAGAAGCGCTGGCGGCAACATTGCAGAAAAAAATGACCGAAGCCCGGGTTGAGCACGGTTCAGCAAAAATATACGGAACCCCCCGCCGACTTACTATTCGAATTGAAAACGTTGCCGTCAAACAGCGACCACTGAAGACCGAATTGACCGGTCCACCGGTGAAGGTCGGGTTGGATGCGTCCGGCAAGCCGACGATGGCCGCCAAAAAATTTGCCGAGAAAGCAGGCGTTAAAATTGCGCAGTTGAGTGTCAAAGAAACCAAGAAAGGGGCTTATTTATGCGCGGTAAAAAAAGAACGGGGCCAGGCAACACGAACCCTGCTTAAAGATATCCTGCCGAAGGCAATACTGGCCACACCGTTTCCCAAGACCATGCGCTGGGCGGATCAGGACATCAGTTTTGCCAGGCCAATTCATTCCTGCCTGGCCTTATTGGGCTCTAAGATTATTTCTTTCAAACTGGGAAACGTAAATGCCAATCGTTACACCAACGGGCATTATTTCATGAATCCTGCCAGAATCAAAATTGATTCAGCCGATGATTATATCCGCCGCTTGAAAGGTGCCCAGGTAATTGTTGATCTGGATGAGCGTCGCAAAGCCGTTGAAAGCGAGATCACTGCTGCGGCAAAGAAAGTCGGCGGCAGTATCTTGCCCGACAAGGAATTAGTGGACATCGTCACTAATCTGGTGGAATATCCGGTGGCCGTGGCCGGTGAGTTCGATAAGGAATTTCTGGAACTTCCCGATGAGGTCCTGATTACCGCCATGCGCGAACACCAGAAATATTTTGCAGTTATCAATAAGTCCCGCAAGCTGTTGCCTTATTTTATCGCTGTTAACAACACCAAAGCCCGCGATATGAAACTGGTGGCCAAAGGTCATGAACGCGTGCTGCGTGCACGCCTGGCCGATGCCCAGTTTTTTTACGAGGGTGACCTGGAGGTTTCGAATAATCAGCGGGTCGAAAAACTAAAAGGCGTTTTATTCCAAGCCCAGCTGGGCACGATGTATGAGAAAGCCCAGCGTGTCGCCAAAATCGGTAAATTCATCGCAAAAACAGTGGATGTCGGACTGACATACGAAAAGCAGGAAAACGGGCTCAAAGCCCAGGTGGCTCGGGCTGCAAAACTGTGTAAGGCAGATCTGGTTAGCCAGGTGGTCGGGGAATTCCCCAGACTACAGGGTGTTATGGGCAGAGTATATGCGACTATTGCCCGCGAGTTGCCCACGGTATCAGCTGCCATAGAGGAACATTATCGCCCCAACTATTCCGGCGGTCCGCTGCCGAAAACCATAACCGGTTCTATTCTCAGTATCGCTGATAAAATTGATTCTATCTGTGGATGTTTCAGTGCGGGACTCACGCCCACCGGTGCCTCCGATCCTTACGCGTTAAGGCGTCAGGGAATCGGAATCATTCAAATCATGAACGACAAGGGATTTTCTCTCTCTCTCAGAAAACTGATCAAAAAAAGCCTGAGCCAATTCGAATTAAAGGATTCGGATACACTGAAAACACTCACGCGCAAGGTCTATATCTTTTTTCAAAACCGCATCATCCAACTGCTGGCCGATCAAGGATATGCAAAGGATACCATTGCTGCGGTTGTTGAGGTATCCGTCGACAATGTCCCCAATTTATGGAGCCGTTTGGAGGCCCTTGAATCGCTCAAGGCCAAGCCGGATTTTGAGCCCCTGGCGGTCGCCTTTAAGCGGGCGGTCAATATTTTAAAGAAATCAGGTAAACTGCAGGGTAGGCCCAGACCCGGTGAATTGAAAGAAAATCTATTTGCGCATGAAAGCGAAGCAGCACTATTTGCAGCTTATCAGAAAGTTGAAAAAAAGGTGTCAGATGCCATACAAAAGGGCCTTTATGAAAAAGCGCTGCAGGATATTGCCACTTTGCGCGGTCCGGTAGATGCTTTTTTTGACGGCGTGATGGTTCTGGCCGATGATAAAAGCGTTCGTCGTAACCGCCTGTCCCTGCTTGAACATATCGCCGCGCTTTTCGGTCAGATTGCCGACTTTTCAAAGCTATCGACCTGATGGCAGCCATGATAATATTCAATGCACCGGCGTCCTGCCTGCAGAATTGCTGCGGGCAGCTGTGCTATGCTCTGATGTTATCGGCGGTGTGAACCATCAAGAATTGATGTTATTCCGGCAGGGAATAGATTGGGGGTAAATAATCATGCTCTTTCTTTATTTCTGCGACGATCTTGTCGATATCCGCCACCTTCCATTCACCATCCTCACTAAATGGTTGCAGTCCTTCAAGATTTAAGGCAGAGGCGATCATTGTCAGGTTGGCGCCGACGCGGTGCATGTCCCTGACGATTTGTAAAAGCTTTTCTTTCTGGGGATGATTGTGCCACGGGTGCTTTTTAGCGATCAATATCACGTTCGGACTTTTGCGGGCGCGCGGTTGCTGTTCAGCGGCAACTTTATCGATTTTCTGTACAACCCCTCTGAGATCGTTGGCGATGTCATGCAGCTGCTGGGCCATTAATTTCTGTCGGGAGTGATGTTCCTTAAGTTCCTGCCTGGCCGCCAGCAATTCCGCAATTGCCCGCTCAATGATTTTGCTCTGAGTTTCTCCGGTCTTTTTCCTTCTTGTGTCCAGTTGGCGCTTCAAGACCGCCGACAACTTGATCGTAATCGATTTTTGTTCCTTTTCAAATTGTTTCTCTTTCGGATTCATGGCTTTATGGCTGTCTTTTATCCATTAGTTGATAAATGAACTGTTCAACAAGATAGTTATGAATTATTAAAATTGATGTCAATATAAAATTATCAGAAATATCAATTAGTTATTAATTTTCGGCTAAGATATTGTATCGCAATTTATTTTTTGAACCCTATCCAGTTACTCATTATCGAATCGCAAAGCATGGAATTTGACCCACCTCCCATGAGTTACGCCCTTACAACTCAATAGAATAGCCGTTATTCAGGTTTGTGTGATGACAGAAGCTGCCAGTGCTCCCGGGCCGCAGGTGATGCCGCCGCCCGGGTGGGAACCGCTGCCGCACAGATACAACCCATTGATGGGGGTATGATAGCGGGCGCATTCCGGGGTTGGTCTTAAGATCAACTGATCCAGGGCGTGCTCGCCGTGCAGGATATGTCCTTGCACTAGACCGTAGCGCTCTGCCAGATCTAACGGCGTCAATACTTCCCGGGCTACAATTGCATCGCTCAGGCCGGGCGCATACGGCTCCAATGTACTGACGACCGTATTCCCCAGATTTTCAATCTGGTTCCGGTCCCAGCGCGCTTGCAACCTATAGGGCACAAAATGCACCAGAATCGACACCACGCTGTGCCCCGGTGGAGACAGATCCGGATTTGACGCGGTGGGGATATGGATATCGAGGATGGGTTCCTTTAAAAACTGGCCGTACTTGCAGGCGTCAAAAGCCTTTTCGATGTGGTCCAGGTGGTGACCCGTTCGGGCAAAGGCAATTTTTTCGCCCGAACGGCCATTAAATTCGATCGAGGTATTTAGCGCCAGGTTCACCTTGGCGGTTGTTCCGGCTCCGCGTATATGCTGCATGCGTTGTTCCTGCCAGTTTGCAACCTGCTTTCCCGGCACCAGATCCAGAAACGTGTGCCGGGGGTCGCAGGATGCCGCCACGATAGCGGACTGAATCGGCTCGCCGTCTTTCAACACCACCCCTTTGACCTGCTCTTTGTCAATCCGTATTTCACTGACTTCCGAATCGGTTCGAATCTCAACTCCCTGGGACAGAACCGCTTTTTCAAGCGCAGCAATCAGCGAGCGTGGGCCGCTTTTAAGCCTGTATTTTGCGGTGCACTCCCACACCAGCAGGTTAAAGGCAGAACCGGGACTCCAGGGGCCGGCAAAATTGCCGCTTAAACCGGTACCGGCCAATGCAGCCTTTAGACGATTATTGTCAAACCATTCGTTAAGCCAGTCGGCAACACACATGGGGGCAATGCGCATCAAATCCAGCATGGTGGACTTGCCTAGACGCCGCAGCGCAAAACCGGTTGTAAATAGATCCCATAGCGTGCGCCCATTCGGTGAATCGGTCGCCGGCGGAAGCTGATTGAAAATGCGATTGACCACACCGGCAACGCGCCTGATAAATTTGTAGTATTGACGATATTGCTTGGCGTCTTCAGGTGAGTAAAAATGGATTTCTTTGGCGCTGCGGCGCTCTTTATGACTCAGAAGCATGCCCCGGTCTTCAGGATCCAATGCCAGAAAGGATGGCCTTCCCGGGCGGATTTCCAGGCCGTGTGACTTTAAATCAAGGCTCCTGACAACCTGGGCTCGAACCTGGCCGCTATCGTGCAAAACACCAGCTGTGTGATATCCGGGGTGAAATTCCTCACCGGCTGCCAGGCCTCCAATAGTACTGCGCCGCTCTAATACCAGGACTTTACGGCCCTGTTTAGCCAGCAGCGCAGCAGCGGTCAAACCGTTATGTCCGGCACCAATTACTACCACGTCGTATGTGTTGTTTGTAGCTGTTTCCATGCTTCAGTTGTATCTACTAAAAGGGTAAGACCATCGGTTCAATTGGTTTGGTTCAAATCAACCAATTCAGCCAATGAAACAAATAATACGAATTTAACAAGTTGTTGTACTTTGGCACCTGCCACCCGACACTTTTACTGTTACCTAATAACTAATAACCAATAACCCCTGCTAAAATCCTGATCCCCTCAGGACTTTAGCAGGGTTTTGGCTGCCAGTTCGCCGGGGGCGCCCATGATGCCACCGCCCGGGTGAACGCAGGAGCCGCACATCCAGAGGTCATCGATGGGCGTCTGATAGCGCGACCAGCCAGAAACCGGGCGAAACGGGCCCAACTGCTCGAGACTCAATTCTCCCTGAAAAATATTACCCTCGGTCAGACCCACGTCTTGCTCCAGATCCCAGGGCGTAACAACCTGGCGGTGCAGGATGCTGTTTTTTAAATTCGGACAGTATTCTGCCAGCGTATCGACCACCGTATCCCCCAGTGCTTCCCGCTTTGCCGGCCACTGCGCGGCGCCTTCTTTTATGTGGTAAGGCGCATACTGGACAAAAATCGAAATCACATGTTTGCCCGATGGTGCGACAGTGGGATCAGTCAAAGAGGGGATGACGATATCCAAAAAAGGGCGTTTTGAAAAATTGCCGTATTTGGCGTCATCATAGGCCTTTTCCAGGTATTCGACACCCGGGGCAATGGTGATATCGCCGCGCAGGTGCGGCCCGTCACCCGGTTTGCTGCTGAAATCCGGCAAGCGGTCCACAGCCAGATTCACTTTGGCGGAACTGCCCCTGTATTTAAAGCGCTTTAGCCGTTGCACAAAATCAGCATCCAGGTGCTGTTCACCCACCAGCTTGAAAAATGTTTGATGGGCATCGGCAGCCGAGATGACGGTCTGACTTTTGATTTCATGCCCACCGCGGACGACTACGCCGACGGCCTTTCCCTCTCTGATGATAATTTTTTCGACTGCGGCTTCGGTCCGTATGTCGGCGCCGTATGACCGGGCGGCACGTGCGCACGCCAGGCTAACCCCTCCGGTGCCGCCCTTGGAAAACCCCCATGAGCGGAAGGCCCCGTCGATTTCACCCATGTAATGGTGCAGCAGGACATAAGCCGTTCCCGGGGACCGAACGCCTAAAAAGGTGCCGATAATGCCACTGACCGACATGGGCCCGATCAGACGATCGGATTCGAACCACAACCGTAAAAACTCAACGGCACTCATGGTCATCATTTTGGTGAAAATGTATTTATCGCCTTCAACCAGCGCTTTGAAGCGCCGCCCCAAACCGAGCAATTTGGACAGTTCGCTGATTCTCAAAGAGGCCAGATCCGGGGCCGGTGAGTCTATCATGTGTTTTATGAAACTGGCCATTTGCGTCATGGCCAATGAGAAACGGGGCGCCATTTCCGCATCGGTTGGACTGAAACGTGCGATTTCGCGCCGAGTGGCTTCCGGGTCACCGCAACGCGTCATGGATTCCCCGTCGGGAAACGGCGTGAAGGTGCATTCCAGCGGGATGACCTGATAGCCGTGCCGGGTCAGCTCGAGTTCGCGGACGATATGCGGGCGAAAGAGGCTGACGACATAAGAGTAAATCGAAAAGGTAAAGCCTGGAAATATCTCATCGCTGGCAGCCGCCCCTCCGAGGATATGTCTATTTTCCAATACCAGAACCGTCTTGCCGGCTTTTGCGAGGTAGGCTGCGCAGACGAGTCCATTATGACCGCCTCCGACAACAATGGCATCATAACGTTTAGTCGGAATTTCAGAATGAAACGGCGGTGCGATCTGATCCATACCATTAGCGCCTTTTGTGTTCGGGATTATAAAACGGCATTTTTGTGACCACCGCGGTTACGGTTTCGCGCTGGTATTCAACGGTATATTCGATTTTGAGCGTCGTGCCGGTCTTGGCATAAGGTGTTGCGACTGACGCCAGCGCCAGATTTTTTTTGATCAGGGGTGACCAGGTGCCGCTGGTGGCTTTGCCGATTTGGCGGTTACCGTTGTTATCATAAACCGGCATGCCGCTTCGCCAGGCGCCCGGCAGTATCTGGACGGGCAATCCATGTTTGGCATAAAGCGCTTCCTGTTCATCCCAGTCCAGCTCAAGCCCGACGAGGGCAAGCTGTGGTCCGATAGCCTGCTCGGCTTTCAGCGCCCGCTGGCCGCAAAAGGGCTCTCGATCGAGGTCGACTGACCAGCCCAGGCCTAGCTCATAAGGCGTCGATTTTTGGGATTCGATCAGGCAATGGGCTGCATTGTGAAACTCGACCCCATTTAAAATCAGGCCGGCTTCGATGCGGGCAATATCCAAAACGTCCAGGCCGAAGGGTTGCAGCAAATAGGGTTTACCGGCGGCCATCAGGGCATCCCAGAGGGGCAGGGCATTTGTATTATCCACCCACAGCTCGTATCCTAAATCACCGGTATATCCGGTACGGGATATCAGCACGGGCAGATTATCAACTGGAGCGGTCACCACGCTATAATACGCCAGTGCGTCCAGATCAATATCGGTAACCTGCTTTAAAATTTCGCGGGATGTCGGTCCCTGAATCGCAACAGCCGCAATATCGGCGCTGAAATCTTCGAGAATGACGTCAAAACCCCGCCTAAACTGCTTAAACCATGCCAGCATCGGTTCAGCAGTATGCACGCGTAAGCGATCTGTATCCAAACGAAAAACGGTCCCATCATCGATAATCTTGCCGAAATCATCGCACCAGCAGCAATAGGCCGCGTGGCCGATCGGAAGGTCTTCAATATTTTTGGTCATGATGCGGGACAAATACGCTACCGCGTCCGGCCCGCTGACTTCATATTTAAACAGCGGGCTGATATCAATTATGCCGGCAGCATGACGCAGGCTGTAGTATTCACCGTCGTTGGGCAGGCTATAGGAAGACACGGCACAATAGCCGGCCCAATCGGTCCATTTGTAGCTGGTGCACAAAGCGGCGGTTCTGTCGTGAAAGGGCGTTGGAATTGGCATCTCAGCTAAGGTTCAAAGGTTCCCGCCGTCGCCCTCCGGGCTATGGCGAGGCACACAGGGTTCAGGTTTCAGGGTTTCATTTCTTCTTCTGCTGGCTGCTCGCCACGTCTCGGCTGAGCCCATCGGCCGTGAGCTCAGGGCCGAACGGCTCGTCGCAGGCTGGCTACTGGCAAGAGCCCATGATCAATTACTGACACCCAGCTGCCAGAAGCCAGCAGCACTTCAAAAGGCAGAAAACAGATAACAGATTCAAATTATATGCATCATCTTGATTTACCAGCTGTTTTCTGACATCTGTCTTCTGTCCTCCGGAAAAAAACTGTGCGGTTCGGATATCTGGGTTGCATGAAGTTGTCAAGTTCTTTTTAAATGGAAAAGACTGATTGACAAGCGATTTTTGACCCATTAGATTTGATGACGCCCAATCGGATAATCATGAACTCAAAAAGAAAAAATGAACCCCGAAAGCGCGACAGAACCCCGGTTAAACGCCGTAAAAAGGTTTGACTGGGCAGGCAAAATCACGAAAAGTAGACAAAATCAATTCCGTGCTTTTGGGCTTTCGTGTTTTCGTGGTAGACAATCAAAAAATATCTAAATATCAAAATTCTGAGGTTAATTTTAGAAACGTTCTTGTTGAGTGGAGGTTGTTATGCCGTACGATCCGGAAAAAGATGTGGTATTAAAAAAGTGGAAATGTGATGAAACTGGTTTGGTGGTTTCGATCAATCAATATGGTGAGAGCGAGCCAAAGGTTCAAATCGGGCCGCGGATTTTACTAAAAAAGGACGGCAGCGAAAGAGCGCCGGTCAAAGCCGGCCGGCTGACCATCGAGGATCTGATGTGGTTGTATGATATCATCGATGAGGTTAAAGAGGAGCTGACCGTTTTGCACAAACCGCAATGATTGTTATTGGTTACCAGTTATTGGTTATTTGTTTCGACATTTCGATCATCGGTGCAAAACCAAATAACGAATAACCATTAATAAATAACTAACTGAAAAGACGTTTTCTGTTTGGAATAATCTATCAGACGACCTGTAATGGATGCCCGTAATGCGCCTGAACGATGGTATCATATTTCCTAAGAAAGGGAAAAATTCTCCTGAGCTGGGACCTGTGGCAGTGGTTTCCGGGACTGAGACAGATCTTGTGGTGCTGCGCGAGTTATTTGATTTTGATGCCGATGATTATCAAAATCTATTTACCAGTCGTCTGTATGTTTCAAGCAGCTCAAGCGCTGGGATATCATTATGCGGCCCGCTGGTCGGCGCACCATACGCGGTCATGGTGATTGAAAATCTAATTGCATGGGGAGCCGAGACCCTCTATTTTTTGGGATGGTGCGGTTCAATTTCGCAGCAGGTTAAGATCGGCGATATTGTTGTAGCGACATCGGCCCTTATTGATGAAGGCACCTCCAGGCATTATCAGCACAATGAGAATGGCCGATCATACCCTTCTGAAAGGCTGGCCGCCCGGCTCAGCGCCGAAATGACTCAGGCGCAAATCAAGTTCCATAGCGGGGCGATCTGGACAACGGATGCCATTTATCGTGAAACGCGTCACAAAGTGGAAACCTATCAGCGTCTTAACGCTTTGGCGGTTGAGATGGAAATTTCGTCCTTGTTTACCGTGGCCCGATATCGCGGAGTCGATCTGGGTGCGCTGGCAGTGGTCTCGGATGAACTGACTTCTTTCAAATGGCGCCCCGGTTTTAAAATGAAAGAATTCAAACGCGGCCGCCTAGCGGCATGCGAGGTGATTAAAAACGTATGCCAGAAGATGTAAGCCCTCGAATCTTAGAGAAAGCTCAGGCGCTGAGATCGGCTCTGCACCGGCATAATTACCGCTATTATGTGCTGGATGATCCCGAAATTTCGGATGCCGAGTATGACCGCCTGATGCAGGAATTGATGCGGTTGGAGGAAAAATACCCCCAGCTGCGGCAACCGGATTCGCCAACGGTCCGGGTAGGCGCTCCGCCGTTGGAAAAATTTGATTCGGTGGCCCACACCATTCCGATGCTGAGTTTGGATAATGGGTTTAATGACGAAGACATCCTGGAATTTGACCGGAGAGTCAGACGAAACCTTGCTGAACCCGATACCATCAGTTACACGGCCGAGCCCAAAATGGACGGTGTGGCCGTTGAACTCATATATGAAAATGGAAAACTGGTTACGGCTGCTACGCGTGGCGACGGTCAGACAGGCGAGGTGATTACGGATAATGTCAAAACGATTCAAACCGTTCCGCTGGTGATGCAATCGGATCCAGCAACCCCGGTACCGCCCAGATGTGAAATCAGGGGAGAAGTATTTATCGGTCTGGAAGCGTTTAAACGCCTCAATCAGGAACGCGTTCGTCAAGAACAGTCGCCATTTGCCAATCCCCGAAATGCTGCCGCCGGATCTTTACGGCAATTGGATTCGAAAATTACCGCCACCCGGCCGCTGGAGATTTTTTTCTACGGGGTGGGGCTTGTTGAAGGCGCAGCTTTTGAAACGCATGGAGAGCTACTAAAGGTACTAAAGCGCTGGGGCTTCAGAATAAATCCGCTCATTCACTCGGGCATTTCCATTCAAGCGGCGCTGGATTATTATCGGGAATTGAGCGCCAAGCGCCACCAGCTTACCTATGACATCGATGGCGTTGTTGTAAAGGTTGACCGTATTGCCCTGCAGCAACAGTTGGGAGCGACCTCCCGAAGCCCGAGATGGGCCATCGCGTACAAATTTAAAGCTATACAGGAAACCACTACCATCGAAGCGATAGAAGTCCAGGTGGGGCGTACCGGCGTCTTAACACCGGTGGCCCATTTACGGCCGGTACACATTGGCGGGGTTCGGGTCAGCCGGGCTACCCTTCACAATCAAGATGAAGTTGAAAAAAAAGATGTCCGTATTGGAGATCATGTTTTGGTGCAAAGAGCCGGAGACGTCATCCCGGAAGTTGTCAAGGTTATCGTGTCGAAAAGAGACGGTAGCGAAACCGTGTTTAGGATGCCCGACAGGTGTCCGGTCTGTGATTCTAAAGTGATCCGCATGGAAGGGGAGGCGGCCACGCGCTGCATCAACTCCAGCTGTTCAGCTCAGGTTAAAGAGCGCATCAAGCATTTTGCCTCAAAAAGCGCTTTTGATATTGACGGCCTGGGTAGAAAGCTTGTAAATCAGCTTGTCGATAAAAAGCTGCTTTCATCAGTTGCCGATATCTTTGCGTTGGATGAATCCGTGCTGAGTGGATTAGAAAGAATGGGTGCCAAATCAGCGGCAAATCTGGTAGGTGCCATCGAAAACGCCAAAACCATTGATCTGTCCCGTTTTCTCTTTGCCCTGGGGATTCGGCACGTTGGTGAACATGTGGCCGTATTGCTGGCTGATCATTTCATGGCGTTGGAGCCGTTAATGAACTGTTCTCGGGAAGAACTGGAAGGCGTGGACGGTATTGGTCCAATTGTGGCTGCTAGTATCAGCCAATTCTTTAAACAGCAGAGCAATCGGCGTATTATTGATCAGTTGTTGGCCAGTGGTGTTAAACTGGAAACTGCCGCGCCAAAGAAAGCCGGCAAACTCGACGGCCGGATTTTTGTGCTAACGGGCAAGCTATCAGAATTTACCCGTTCTCAGGCCAAGTCGCTGATCGAAGCAGCCGGCGGTAGAGTCAGCGGGTCTGTCAGTCGTAAAACGGACTATGTGGTAGGGGGTGATGCGCCGGGATCTAAGCTCACCAAGGCCAGGGAACTGGGCGTCAAAGTCATTGATGAGGCCCAACTAAAAGAGCTGTTAAACATTTAAGCCATTAAGCTGATGAGCTGATAGTTACCGGTTTATCAGCATCCACGCTTGCCAGCTTGTTGGCTGATCAGCTCAATTGCTAAAAGCTAAATCCTGGAGGTTCGCATGGAAAAACAGGCACGTGCCCATGTCATCATATCCGGGCGGGTTCAGGGCGTTTTTTTTCGGGTGGAGACACAACGCGCCGCGGAACGGTTTGGCGTTTTGGGCTGGGTTCGAAATCGTCCTGACGGCACAGTCGAAGCTGTGTTTGAAGGCAGTCAGGAATCTGTTGATGCCGTTCTTCAATGGTGTGAAGAAGGACCTAATCTGGCGGTCGTTGAAAATGTGGATCTGAAATGGCAGGATTTCACCGGAGAGTATAAGCGCTTCGACATCACCTATTAAAGCTATCTTAAAAATGCATCTTACGCCCAATGGCTGCGTTCAAAACCGATTCAAAATGCTCGAATACTAACGTGTATGCTCCACTTTTGAATCGGTTTTCGCCTTGCTTTGTTGAACACCTTAATGTTTTAAGATCAGATGTGAAATCCCGCATTCATGCGGGGGACGTAATCTACTATTTTTTAGATAGCTTTAAGTTCTTTAATTATGAAAAAAGCACCAGCGGGTGGCATTTGAAGTTGTTGCGAAAAAGCCTGCTGGGGTTTTTATCCTTGAGGGTTTGAACAAACAGAACGGGCGACTCATGCATGGCACAAGTCGCCCGTTTGTTTTTTAATATTTGCTTAAACGGCGTCTCTGAGTTTTTTGCCGGGTTTGAATTTAACCACGTTGGTGGCTTTAATTTTAATCGGTGCGCCGGTTTGCGGATTGCGGCCCTTACGGGCTTTACGGCGAACTTTCTGAAAAGTGCCGAAGCCGACCAGCGTAACCTTGCCGTTCTTTTTCTTCAATGCTTTGGTCACACCATCCATAAACGAGTTGAGTGCAGCCGCAGCTGCAACTTTTGAAATTTTTGCATCTTTAGCCGCTTTTTCTACAAGTTCTGCCTTTGTCATAATGCGTTACCCCCTTCTAGTTTTGTTGATCTTCTGTTATGGTTAATACGAACCGATCGCCTATTCGCCTGATTCCATATAAAAGGATAAAATCGATGTCAACAGAAATCTACATTTTACAACACTTTTTTTAAAATAATCTCCGCTGAACGGCTGCATAACGGCATTTACAAAAAAATAAATTCCAAAATTTTAATTATTTCTGATTTTAACAACTTTTAAAATCCGTTCAGTTTTGATGGCCAAAAGCCAATACTAAATTAAGGCATCAACAAATTTGGCAGCATCAAATTTTTGTAAATCGTCAATCTGTTCGCCGATGCCGATAAATTTTAAGGGTATTTTCAGGGTATTGCATATGCTGATAACGATACCGCCTTTGGCAGTGCCATCAAGCTTGGTCAGGGCCAAGCCCGTAACGCCAAGGGCATCATTAAATAATTCGGCCTGCGATATCGCATTCTGACCGGTGGTGGCATCTAAAATCAGCAACACTTCATGAGGTGCATCCGGAATGGTCTTAGAAATGGCGCGTTTTATTTTTTTTAATTCTTCCATTAAATTTACTTTGGTATGCAATCGTCCGGCGGTATCAATGAGTACCAGATCGGCGCCGCGGGCTTTTGCTGCTTCAACAGCATCATAGGCAACCGCAGCCGGATCGGCCATCTCCTGATGCTTGACGATATCCGCCTTGGCACGATCCGCCCAAATGATGAGTTGATCAATCGCAGCCGCCCGAAACGTATCCGCAGCGCCAATCAGGACCTTTTCGCCGGATTGAGCGGCGCGCGCAGCCAGTTTGCCGATTGTGGTCGTTTTACCGGTTCCGTTAACACCGACCACCATGATGACCCGCGGCGAGGTCAAGGTTTCGTCCGGTTCCGTGGTCTGAGGCGCCAGAAGGGACAGAATCTCTGCTTTGAGAAAGGATTTGATTTCATGCACATCGGAGATTTTCGAAGATGCGATTTTTTCTACAAGTGTCAACGCAGTTTGAACGCCGATATCTGATGTAATCAATAATTCTTCGAGCTCATCTAGAAGATCTTCATCGATCTTTTGTCTGTTTGAAAAAATCTTATCAAAACCACCGGAAAACGTTTTGCGGGTCTTTGAGAGCCTTTCCTTCAGTCGCCGAAAATAGCCGCCGGACGGCTCTGCTGCCGTTTGCTCCGCCTGGCCTTCAGCGCCATTTTCAGATAGCTCCAATACTGACGTTTCATTATCTGTCTTGTTTTTTTTGGACTTACGAAAAATCATATCTTATCTTGATTAAATTTGTATGATGCTTTCCACCACGAAAAACACGAAGATACACGAAGTTGAACCTAAAATCATGCAAAATATTTTCTTTGTGATCTTCGTGATCTTCGCGGTTAGATTAAAATCTGTTTAGAAAGTTTGATCGGCTCAAATTTTGTTCTGTTTGATTTCAAAGAGAGCTGGTGTCGGACCTCTGAGTTTAGTTGGCAGATGGCGCGGTTTCAAAATTAACGGAGACAATCTTTGAGATTCCTTTTTGTTCCATGGTAATTCCGAACAACGTATCGGCAAATTCCATGCTGCGCTTGTTGTGCGTAATCATAACAATTTGTGATTTTTCTCCAATAATTTTAAGTAAATCATTAAACCGGTAAACATTGGCGTCATCCAGCGGGGCATCGATTTCATCCAGAAGACAAAAAGCAGTCGGTTTAATCATAAAGATTGAAAATATAAATGCGATTGCAGCCATGGCCTTTTCACCGCCCGACAGAAGGCTCAAGCGGGTTAGTTTTTTGCCCGGTGGGTGGATCATAAACTCCACTCCGCTCTCCAGAGGCAGGTGGGGTTCCTTTAAGATAAGCTTGGCCAGACCGCCGCCAAAAAGCTTCGGAAAGACTTCCTTTAATTTTTCATTGATGAGATCAAATGTCTCCAGGAAGCGCTTTTGGGTGATAACATTAATTTTCTTAATCACCTTGTGCAGATCTTCAATGGCACGCTCCAGATCATCGCGTTGTTCTTTAAGAAAATCAAAGCGGTCCTTCAGCTGCTCGTATTCTCTGATGGCGCCTAAATTAACATCGACAATTCGATCTATTTTTTTCTGAACCGTTTCTAGCGCCGTCTCTATCTGTTCGATGGTTTTGCCCTCAGTCAGCTCGAGGGCTTCTGAATCCTGCCTGAACTCCTCTCTTATGGCTGCAAACGATGTCCGGTATTTTTCTTCCAAACGGCTGGCAACATTTTCTTTTTTGATTTTGCGCTCGGATTGTTCCAGCTCCAACAGTCTCACTTTTTCCAGTATCTGTTCACGTTTGCTTTTTATTTTTGATATTTTACTGTCACTGTCCTGAAGTTTTCCATCAATGGACTCGTAATGCGCCTCATTGGCCTTTAGTGACTGATCAAGGACTTCCATCTGTTTATACATCTCGGAGAGCTTTTGATCGTATTCGGTTATTTGTTGTTTGGCACTTTCTTTCTTTTGTTGTTTGATTCCAATTTCATGTCCCAGTTGTTCGAGTCTGTTGAGGCTGTCGTTATGAAATTCGTTTAAGCGCCGCAAACTGTTGTTGGCATTTTCCAATTTTGCATGCAATGCCGTGAGTTGCAATTGCAGATCAACAACTTTCTGCTGGTATTGTTCCAATTCAGCGGACACCGTGCTGATGGAAGCCGAAAGATGGGAAACTTTATTTTGAGCCGTTTGGACTTCAGCGGACAGGTCCATCAGAGCCGTATTGTATTTGGTCATTTCAGCATCGACATCGCTGGCTTCACCCTGCAGCTTTTCTTTTTCGAGCATTACGATTTCAAGATGACGCTCGGCATTTTTAAGCTCTTCAGAGGCTCGCACCAGTTCTTTTTCGGCTTCAATTTCTTTTTTGACGGCGTTATTCTTCTGTTCGGTGAGTTTTTGCAGCTGAATCTCAAGCTGACGTGCTTCTGATTCCAGTCGGCTCTGATCCGAGCGGGCATCTTCCAGTTTCTGGTCGAGTTTGATGGACTGTCGATTTAGCGCTTTGAGCGCCTGCTTTTTGGCCAGAATGCCGTTTAGTTTATCTTTGCTGCCGCCAACCAGAAAACCCTGCGGTGATATAACATCACCATTTTTGGTAACAATGGTCCTAGATGTACCGTTGCGATTATACAGCTGGATGGCTTCAGTCATGTCCTCTGTATAAACCACATGACCGAGCAGGGTTCTGACTATAGGCTCATAACCGGGCTTCACAGTGATTTGATCCAACAGCAGCGACCCGGAAACGGGCGCATCCGTCTGAAGGTTATCGGCTGGTTTCATAGCGGAAAGCGGGATGAATCCGCTGCGTCCGGCCTGACGGGACTGCAAATACGCAATCGCTTCGAGGCCGGCATCCTGGTCCTGAACAATAATGTATTGAAGTGCATCACCGAGAACCGCCTCCACAGCTGCTTCAAAAGTCGGCTTGGCCTCGATAATATCCGCCATAAGTCCAACAATCTTTTTTGATACGTTTACACTGACAGCGGGCTCATCGGTGCCGCGGGGCTTCATGATCGCCTTGACACCGTCGCGATACCATTCAAAATCGTCGGCCATTTTCTTGAGGGTATTTAAATTGGATTTGACGGTGTTGCGCTCCAGCTCGAGCGTCTGGGTCAATTTGACCTGCTTGCCAAGGGCGCTGTTTTTTTGCGCCAACTGGCTGCCGGCTGAGGCGATCTGCTCTTCCAGACCTTGTATGTCCTCTTTTATCGTCTCCAGCTGTTTGCGGGCTGTTTCTTCCTGCTTATGAACGTCTTTGATTTGTTTGCGAGCCTGATTCTCTTCTTCTTCAACCCCCGCCAGACGTTTTTGCAAACTTTCTTTATTGTTAATTGTGGTCTGGTAAATGTTTTTGTATTGTGCCTCCCGTGCGATCAAGTCCATTAAGCGGGATTTGTTGGATTCCTGATCTTGATTGAGCGCTGCTAATTTTTCGGCTATGCCTTCGCTGGCCTTTTTTTCCTCGTTGATGCTGGATTTTTTGGCAGCAATTTCTTCATTCACTTCGGCCATTTCTCTTTTGACCTGTTCAATTTCAGAAAACATCTCCTGATTTTTTTCTTCCAGATCGGCACGTATGGCTTTTAGATCTGAAGACTCTTCAGATAGTCTTTTCACTTCACCGCGCAAATGGACCCGATCATTTTCAGTGCGGTCAATACTGCGCTGGGTTTCGTATTGATTTGATTTTTGTTCGGATATTTCCTGATTTTTTTGCCAACGTTTCAGCTTGATTTCTTCTACAGTGGCATCCAGTTTTTTAATCTCGGTGGTATGGCTGATATCCAGATCCTGCAGCTCACGCAGAAGAGTGTCGGATTCTTGGATCTGGAGGGCATAATCGTCGTAGTAATGCAGGCCCAAAAAGGTCTCAAAAGCCTTAATCTGGATGCGGTAATTGTTGTAAATTTCGGCTTTGCGGGCCTGACGCTTGAGGCTGGCCATCTGACGCTTAATTTCCAGGATAATGTCAGTTACGCGCAATAAATTGTTTTTGGTAGCGTCGATTTTTCGCAAAGCTTCTGTTTTGCGGTTTTTATAGCGGGTGACACCGGCGGCTTCCTCGATGAAAAAGCGAAGCTCTTCGGGACTCGCATCGGTTATGGCGCCGATTCTTCCCTGTTGGATAACGGCATATGATTTTGAGCCCAGTCCGCTGCCCCAGAAAACATTGTGAATATCTTTCAACCGGCACGGTTGTTTGTTCAGAAAATAAGCGCTTTCCCCAGAGCGATAGAGGCGGCGGGTGAGGTTGATTTCGGTAAAGTCTTTTAGCTCCTCGGGACTATCGCCATTATCGTTGGCCAGCGTTAAAGAGACTTCGGCCATGTTTAACGGCGGTTTGCCGTTGGCCCCGGAAAAAATGACATCTTCCATTTTTTTGCCCCGCAGTTGCTTGACGCTTTGTTCCCCCATGACCCATCTCAATGCGTCGATGATGTTGCTCTTGCCACAACCATTGGGGCCGACCACTGCGGAAACGCCCTGCGGGAATGTGATGCCGGCTTTATCATAGAAGGATTTGAATCCCGTAATTTCAAGCTTTTTTAACTTCATATATCAAGATCTCCTCGGATCAATTTGTCGTACCAGCGTATATTTTGGGGTGCTCTGATTTTTAGTGGTATACCGCTGAAAGTGTCTTAAAAAAAAGCCACAACTTTGCCGTCCAAGTCATTTTGAGGCAAATTTCGGCTTGCAAGAAGATGGAAAAACGGTTTTGATTTTCACTGGCAAATCATAGCAGGATGTGGGGCGCTTGTAAAGGAAAAACACAACTTAAGGTATAATTTTAGTAGTTTGGATACAAGATGTGGTGTTGGCAGCAACAATTAAATTCGAAATTCGAAATTCGAATTTAGAGTTTCGGATTTGGTGCGTGCACAAGGAAATACAAAGCACATCAAAACAGCACCAGGGTTTATTGATGCTGTTTTGATGTTTAAAGGATCTGACTCAAAAATAACTTGGTGCGCTCATGGGTGGGGTTTTTGAAAAAATGTTCAGGGGAACCGATTTCGACAATGGCGCCTTCATCCATAAAAATGACGGCATCGGCCACCTCACGGGCAAAACCCATTTCATGGGTGACGCACACCATGGTCATGCCCTCTTTGGCCAGGGTTTTCATCACATCCAGCACCTCGCCGATCATTTCAGGATCCAGTGCTGAGGTCGGTTCATCAAACAGCATGACCTTGGGATCCATTGCCAGGGCGCGTGCAATGGCCACCCGCTGCTGCTGGCCGCCGGACAAATTGTCCGGAAAGGCGCCGGCTTTGTCATGAATACCGACCTTTTTCAGCAGAAAATCGGACTTTTCCCTGGCGTCTGCCCTCGAGCGCTTGCGCACCACTTTCTGGGCCAGGGTAATGTTGTCAAACACCGATTTATGCGGGAATAGGTTAAAGGATTGAAAAACCATCCCCACTTCGGCCCGTAGCTTGTTGATATTCGTTTTGGGATTCAAGACGTCAACGCCGTCGATAAAAATGTGGCCAGAGTCGGCCTTCTCGAGACGGTTGAGACATCTGAGAAGCGTGCTCTTGCCGGATCCTGAGGGTCCGCAGACCACCACTACCTCCCCGGCCTTGATTTTGGTGGAAACATCCACCAGGGCTTTGACCTCGTGGGGGACATGAAAGGTTTTATTGACATTTTGTACATCAATCACGAGATGGCCATCCTTCTTTCTAAGTGTTGAACGAGCATGGATAAGGTAAATGTTAATACGAGATACAGCAAGGCGCATAACATAAATACTTCAAACGGCTGCAGGCTGGCGGTAACGGCCTCCCGGGCTGCTTTGGTCAATTCGCGAATGGCAATGATACCCAGCAGCGAAGAATCTTTAATCAGGCTGATAAACTGGCCCGCCAGGGGCGGCAGAATCCTGCGCAAGGCCTGGGGCATGATGATATAGCGCATCGCTTGGCCGTAACTCATGCCCAGCGAGCGCGCGGCTTCCATCTGGCCGCGATGAATTGACTGGATGCCGGCCCGCACGATCTCGGTCACGTAGGCGCCTGCAAAACAGGCCAGAGACGCCACCCCGTACCACCAGGCCGGAATCCGTCCCAGGCCATAGGCGGCCAGCAGCTCATTGAAAACGGTCCCCAGGATAAAGTACCAAATCAGGATCTGAACCAGCAACGGTGATCCCCGAATGACTTCCACATAGACTATTGTCGTCCATTTGAGGGCCGGGTTACCGGAAATACGCGTCAGACCGCCGATGATACCGATAATGACACCGAAAATCGTTGCCAGGACGCTGATCTTGAGCGTCAGCCAGAGGCCCATGATCAGAAGGCCTGGTTTCCACTGGGTGTAGGACCCGAGCGTATCACCGATAGAGATAATTTCGCCTTCTTCGACGCTGACCGCTGCGGCCGGGATTTCAAACGACACTGATTCGTCAAGACCTTTGACTGTAATAGTGGCCGTGTCGCCTTCTTTGGTGATGGATGCCACATCACCGTCGATCTCGGATGTTACATCAATCGTATCTTGGTAGGCAAAGTATATTGGTACGCGGTTCCAGCGCCAGACGTATTCAATTTTTTGGGTGGCATAGTAAAACAGGCCCATGACGACCAGGGCAAACACACAGAAAACGCCCACCCAAAAGTAATATGATTGCGGCCGAGCAACAGTTCGCTGATTTTTTTCTGGTTTCATGGTGTTTTAACCGGTTTAAAGGTTGTCGTTTAAGAACTATCCAATCGAAACCGAATATATGCGAAGCGATCAATTCTGACCTGCCAACTCACAAAAAGGCCGGCCAGCTCCTCGGCGGGAACGGCCGGCCTTCTCAATCATCCGGTAAACAGAAGTATCGATGTGGCTTGATTATTCCAGCTCTTTTTTCCAGTCGGATCCGATAATCCACTTCTGATAGAGCCGGTCATAGAAGCCGTCACCCTTAGATTGCCTCAAGAAATTATTGAGCCAGTTGAGAAAATCCGGGTCTCCTTTGTTGATGGCCCAGGCCAGGGGTTCATAGGTGAAGGGCTCACTCAGAAAAATCGTTTTGCCCTTGCCCTGGCTGCCGTACAGATGCCCGCAGAAAGGCAGATCGTATACGAGGGCATCGGCTTTGCCGTTAATCACTTCAAGGCCGGCTTCGGCTTCGGATTGAAATGATTTGTAGGTGGCTTTGGGCATGAATTTTTTAATGGCCTGCTCGCCGGTGGTGCCCAGACGGGAGGTCAGGATATACTTGGGATCGTTGAGATCTTTATAGGATTTGACTGTACCCTCATGTTTTTTATTCAACAGGATGGTCTGGCCGACGACGATATAGGGATCGGCAAAATTGATTTTCAGATTTCTTTCCTGGGTGATGGTCATGCCCCCCATGATGATATCGAACTTGTCGGTCATCAGGGCCGGGATAATGCCGTCCCATTCGGTATTGACCGGCACGAATTTAACGCCCATTGCTTTGGCCATTCGGCGGGCGTAATCCATATCAAATCCGATAAAATTCCCCTTTTTATCGGTCATTTCAAACGGAATGTAGCCGGATTCAAAGCCGACGCGCAGCTCTCCTCTTTTGAGGATTTTTTCGATTGTCGATTTTTTAGCCAGCTCAATGTCGGCGCCAAACACAGATCCACTGAAAATAAACCCGGCGGCAAAGAGCGCCACCAAACTCAGAAGCAATACTTTTTTCATGCCAAACCTCCTCCTTATTGGGTTAAAATTTACTTCCAGGGAACTGAATCGATAGCGATTCCGCCCCTGTTTAGTATCATTGACGATGGTTTTGGGTTCGGGAATAATTGGCCTTTAGCAGCTTAGAGCGCTGCCTCGGTAAACGATGCATACTTATCACAATCATTATAAATGGCAAGTCGTTTTTTAAATTTGGGTTTGTTATTCAAAACCATTCAACCTTTAAATGGCATTCAAAGTGTGCCAAAATGAAGTGACAGCCTAGCCTTGAAAAAATTCAATATTGCAAGTACTATTTACACTCTATAATGAGGTTGGGTAAAACCCTCGGTAACGACTGCCCTCTGGCATCGCATCCTTTCAACCTATTTATTTGCGGAGATCGAAATGTCAGGAAAAAAGCCAATGCCCATACCGGATCTGTTAAAGCACCCCAAGGTGTTGAAGGTCACCGAAGATGTAAACGCCGAATTGCTGGAAAGAAGACAATATTTACCGCCGGTCTGCAGCGCACTTTCGCAAAGCTTTTCCCGTCTGCAGCCAACAGATGAATTTAAGTTCACTGTGGACAAAGAGGCCGCCAAACAGCTGCCCGATATTATCAACAATACGGTTCAGAAAATCGAGGGTCTTAAAACGGCTGATGCAAAGCTGTCCAAAAGATATCAGCAAAAGAGGCATATCGGCATCGTTTTCTCAGGAGGGCCGGCCCCCGGCGGACATAATGTTATTGCCGGTCTTTACGATGCGGTTAAAAAGACCAACCCGAAATCCAAGGTTTACGGATTTTTGGTCGGGCCGGATGGGATTATCGAAAACGAAACGCTTGAACTCAATGATGATCTGGTGGACGCATACCGCAATATCGGTGGTTTTACCATGATCAAAACCGGTCGAACCAAGATCGATACCCCGGATAAGATGACGCTGTGCCGGGAAACCTGTAAAAAACTCGATCTGGACGCCCTCGTCATTGTGGGCGGGGATGATTCCAACACCAATGCTGCTTTTTTAGCCCAGGAAATGGTTGGCGATGGCGTACAGGTGATCGGCGTGCCCAAGACGATCGACGGCGATATTCAGGTCAGAGATGACAACGGCAGCGTCCTGTGCGCCATGTCTTTCGGATTTCATACCGCGGCGCGAGCCTTCGCCAATTCCATCAGCAATTTGTGCACCGACAGCAGCTCCGATGTCAAATACTGGCATATTTGCAAAGTCATGGGCCGGGTGGCCAGCCACCTGGCTCTGGAAGTTGCCCTGCAAACTCATGCGAATATGACCCTCATTGGCGAGGACCTGGCCGATTATGTCGACCAGCGGCGGCTTGAAAAGGCCCAAAAAGAAAGCACGGTCGACTATCATGCCTACGGCATAACCCTGCGGCATCTGTCACGGGTTATTTGTGAAGGAATTGTCAGGCGTGCTGCCATCGGGAAAAATTACGGTGTTATTGTCGTGCCCGAAGGCGTTTTAGAATTTGTCAACGAGATTCAGGTTTTCATTATTAAACTCAATACCCTTATTGCCGAATACAACCGGACCCGCGACAAAGATTTTCATGCCGCTTTTGCCCCGCTGGAAGATAAGCTGGAATATTTGCGCCGCCTGGCGCAGCGATCCAGAGAAGACACCTCTTTTACGCTCTGGAATACGCGCGATGATGATCTGTTCAATGACATTCCGGCCTTTTTTCAGGAAGGGCTTTTAATGGAGCGCGACAGTCACGGCAATTTTCCATTTTCACAGGTTGAAACTGAAAAAGTCCTAATGGATCTGGTCAAAGATTATCTGAACATTTTAAAAGAACAGGGCCGCTACCGCCTTGGTATTCGCAAAAGCTATTATCTCAAAACATTGAAACGAGCGGGCCTGGAGCCGGATGCCTATGGTCCGCTGCTATTTGAGGATTACGAACAGACTGACATTTTATTGAGAAAATCGGCGATTATATCGTTGAAAACGCTAAAGCAGTCTCTGGTCGAAGCAAAAATGATCAAAGATAGTGAAGACATTCCAGCGGCGGTTGAAAAAATGTATAAAAAGTCGGTTCCCTCTTTTAAAACCCAGAATCATTTTTACGGGTATGACGGCCGCGGAAATGACCCGACCCGATTTGATTGCATCTATACCTACAACCTGGGTTTGACCGTATTCAGCCTGATCGCCAACGGGGCTACCGGACAAATGGCCGCCATTCGCAATCTGGAGCAAGATTTTACCAAATGGGAACCGATCGGTATTCCCATTGCACCGCTGATGCATCTGGAAGAGCGTAAAGGCCGCCTGTCGCTTGTACTGGAAAAGAGTATTGTCGATGTTCGTTCAGCCGCATTTCAGGTCGTAAAAGCCAATCGTGAAAAGTGGTTGGCGGCTGATTCAGCGGGCGACCATTTCAGAAAGCCTGGTCCCATAAGGTTTACCGGGAAAAGCGAAGAGGAGCGGCCCATTACACTGGAATTAAATGCCATTTGTTGATTGCAATGACCTATGATTTTCAGTTACAATGTTATCTGATTCTATCCTGAAAATGAATACGGGATTTAATAGCATTTTATTGGCAGCGGCCTGCTTTTCGCAGCATCCAACCGCAATGTGTCGGCTGTAAATTGAACCACCCTGACGCATTTATATGGCGTGCCAATGAGAACCCAGTTGAGCAAACAAATCAGCATTGCCAAACATGTTATCGACGGAACGATTACGATTGATTCGGTCGATGAATTTCAGGGCATGCTCCAAATTTTTCCCAATGACCCGGCTTTGCGCCGGTCTTATGCCGACCTGCTGGCTCGCAAACAATTACCCAAGGCGGCCGCACAGTCTTATCAGCATTCCGCCAACCTGTATGCCGATGCCGGTCTTTTGTTGCAGGCGATTGTATGTCAATTTTTAAAATGGCACATTAAAAAGCCGTCGCCGGCCGAAACGCAAACACTGTGGGACACACTTCAGAAAAGCAAATATCATGAGATACCGACGAACGCTTTCTTTGCGAGCCTGTCGCATTCAGCGCTTCTGGCAGTCATCAAGCAATTCGAGTTGATTCGTCTGCCCGCCGGCAAGACAATAGGCAAGATCGGTCATGAAGAAAATGCGCTCTTTTTTATTGTAGCCGGCAGCATCAAGGCCACGACTTATGAGCCATTAAAAAAATCCGATACGCGCCAACCCAAGTCAAGTATTTATTTGTCTGAAAATGATTTCTTCGGGCGTATTTACCCTTTAAACGAGTCTCAACGCTCTTATTGCCATACCGTCACGGCCGGTCAAACTGAATTGGTCAGAATCTGGCAGGAAAATATGCGTCAGGTTTGTCGGCGACATCCTCGGATTGAACTGGCGATTATCGATTTGTTTAAGGTGCGTTCCGAAAGAGAAGATATGGAAGCCTTGCGGTCGGTTCGCAAGGCTGACCGGCATCGCTTACCGCTCAAGATGAATCTGAAAATATGGCCAGGCTCTGCCGGTCACTATGGGCTTATTCTCGATGGGCTTTGCCGGGATATCTGCGTGGATGGGATGTGTATTGTGCTGGACGCCAAATATGCCAATGTTTCATCCATATATAAATCCATCCAGAATGCAAAAATTGAAATGTCAATGCCATCCGAAGCGGTAACAATCAAAGTGTTGGGTTCGATTGTCTGGAGCAAGGAAGTTTACGATGAAGAAGGCCGAACCGTTGCCCTGGGAATCCGGTTTGAGGAGATGTCGCCGCAAATGAGCGGCTTATTGATGGTGTTTGCGAATCTGCTCAATACAAACAACTAACATTCAGCACAGATCGCTGACAATAGCAGCGAAACCATTAAAAAGTTAAGTCATCAACGAAAATGGAGATTATTTGCGGTTAGGGATAACACGAATTTGTGATTAACAAATACAGTCGGCTATTCATAGTATTCATTTTCCAGGCTAAACCTTTGCTCGTCGTCAATGACTCCCATTTCTACGAGCAAATCGCCGATACCCGCATCGCGCAGATAGTCAATTTCCATGATTGTAGCCGGCTTTTTTCCCTTAACGCTGAAAAAAGTATAATGCAGATGCATCGAAGTTTTCTTTAAAAAGCGGACATCTGTGCCATAAAATATAAAATGATTATTCATAACAAAATATCCGGCGGCTACCAGGATGCCAATCAAGATATATTGCTTAATTCTTTTGATCATTATATGACCTTATTGGAGTGAGTTAATAAAGACATATGCCAGGTTTGGTTATACCGTTCCTGGCATTCAACCTCTATTATTCTATCAAACACTGCCTGAGGCGTCAATATTTGGCGGTTGCCAGGGGAGCAACTATATGAATAAATTAAAAAAACGTATGGGTAATCGTGTCGATATGGCCGATTACATGGTTTTGACCGCCATATTTCTAGGGGCGTTGTACTGGGCTCTGGAATCCCTTCTGAATGTATTTTCGCCGGAGGAAATTAGTTTCTATCAAGAAATCTTCGGGCCCAATATCAGTGACGTGTGGCCGCGGCTGATCGTATTTTGCCTTTTTTTAATGTTTGGCTCCCACGTACAATTTACCATCAATGAACGCAACCGGGCGCTGGAAGCATTAAAAGAAAGTGAGGAAAAATACCGAACCATTCTCGAAAATATCGAAGAGGGTTACTATGAAATCGATTTTGAAGGATATTTTATTTTCGGAAACGACTCGTTGAGTAAAATTCTCGGCGCTCCCAAAATGGATCTGCGATTCATGAATCTTTGGGAATTTATGGATGAAAAGAATGCCGAATTAATATATGAAACCTTTTTGGAATGTCGCCGAAGCGGCAGACCTGTTAAAGCCTTTGACTGCGAATTTAATGCTGGGGGGGCAATCTTATTCATTGAAGCTTCGGCTTCTTTACTACAGGATTCCAAGGGTTTGCCTATCGGATATCGTGGGGTACTGCGGGACCGAACTGAAAAAAAGAAAATGGAAATGGATTTATTGGAATCCTATCGGAAAGTACATGAAGCCCGCAGTGCAACAATTCTGGGTCTTGCCAAGCTTGCCGAATACCGCGACGAAGGTACCGGCACTCACCTGGAAAGAATTCGGGAGTATGCCAGAATTCTTGCGGTGCAATTGGCTAAGAATCCCAAGTTTGCTGACCGCATCGATCAGCAATATATTGACGACATCTACCAGTCTTCGATTCTGCACGATATCGGTAAAGTCGGCACACCGGATGCGCTCTTACTAAAACCCGGGGAATTGACTGAAGATGAGTTTGATATCATCAAGCGCCATACCCTGATGGGCGGCAATGCCTTAAAGGCAATCGAATCTCAGATTGAGGGTAAATCCTTCCTGGCCATGGGCAAGGAAATTGCCTATAACCATCACGAGAAATGGGACGGCTCGGGATACCCGCGCGGACTAAAAGGCGAAGCGATCCCTTTATCTGCGCGCATCATTGCGGTAGCTGATGTGTACGATGCCTTAACGACCAAAAGATTTTACAAAGAAGCCTATTCTCACGAAAAAGCCAAGTCGATGATCATCCGCTTAAAAGGCCAACACTTCGATCCGGAAATTGTTGAGGCCTTTGTTGCCATAGAGGCAGAATTCAAACGCGTGCGCAGAGAAAAACTCAAGGAGGAGACGGCCTTTACCCAGCAGCGGGTTCAAGCTGTCGGTCATTAAATAGTTTCCATTTGGAAATGGCCCTTTTTCGCTTTGTTTTGATGAACTGTGTTCTCCGCGGGTTTTCCGCCTGCGACATACTCGATGTACGCCTTGCCGGAAACCTTCTGCCCGCCATCGCGAGCGCTCCATTCGACCCGCTTTCGACTTGAGCTCAGGCCGAAAGTAGCTCATGGCCGAGGGCAGGCGAGGCGGGCGGGCTTGTGCGGATTGTTGAACACTTTAATTTTCGTAAAACTAGATGTGAAATCCCGTTTGGCGGGGCTCATCAAAAAAAAAGCTCATTTCCAAATTGTAAACGAACTATTGGTTTCCATCCACTAAGGTGACAGCCAGCACTGAAAAATACATTCTCGCTATTGACCTGGGCACCTCCGGGCCAAAATCAGCACTGATTTCCACCCGGGGTGAGGTTATTGACTATGAATTTGAAAACGTTGACCTGCTGATTCTGCCAGATGGAGGTGCCGAGCAAATACCGGATCAATGGTGGCAGGCCGTCCTTAATACGGCCAGAAGGGTTTTGGAAAAGGGCTCGGTGGCAGCTGCAGATATTATCTGTGTTAGTTGCACCACCCAATGGTCTGGCACAGTAGCCGTCGATTCAGGCGGTCAGGCTTTGGCCAATGCCATCATCTGGATGGACACGCGCGGCAGGCGATATGTCGAGGAGGTCACCGCAGGATTGATCAATATTGAAGGTTACAGCCTGCCGAAGCTCAGTCGCTGGCTACGCTTGACCGGTGGCGCTCCGGGGCATGCCGGCAAAGATCCGATTGCACACATCCTGTTTTTAAAATCAGAATTTCCACAGGTATACCGCCAAACCTATAAATTCCTGGAGCCAAAAGATTATATTAACCTCCGGTTCACCGGCCGCTTTGCTGCTTCTTACGATTCAATCGCACTTCACTGGATAACCGACAATCGCGACCTTAGCCGAGTGGTTTATGACGACAGGCTTTTGCGGATATTCGGTATTCCCCGCGAAAAATTTCCCGAACTCCAGCGAGCGGTTGACATTCTGGGCCCAATTAAAAAAGAAGTTGCACAAGAGCTGGGCCTTAAGCCAGAGACGCCTGTTATAACCGGCACGCCGGATCTGCACAGCGCTGCTATGGGTTCCGGTGCGGTCAGAGATTTCGAAGGGCACCTTTATGTGGGAACCTCCTCCTGGATCACCTGCCACGTACCGTTTAAAAAAACGGATCTGGTACATAATATGGCGGCTCTGCCGTCGGCGATACCGAACCGGTATTTTATCGCCAATGAGCAGGAAACCGCCGGCGCCTGCCTAACATTCCTAAAAGACAATATGATGCTTTCGCAAGAGCGGCCGTCGGATCCGTATAAACTATTTGACGACATTGCCGGCAATGCGCCTGCCGGCAGCAACAATGTGATTTTCATGCCCTGGTTGTACGGTGAGCGAACACCTGTCGAAAACGATTCGGTGCGCGCGGGACTGTTTAATGTTTCATTGAATACCACCCGCGCACATGTGGTCAGAGCGATTTACGAAGGGGTGGCCTATAATAGTAGGTGGTTACTGGGATATGTTGAAAAATTTATCAAACGGCGCTTAGACCCTATCCATTTTATCGGCGGCGGGGCCAATTCCAGCGTCTGGTGCCAGATTTTTGCAGATGTTTTTAACCGGACGATCAAACAGGTCAAAGCGCCGATCCAGGCCAATTTGCGGGGCGCTGCGTTCCTGGCTTCCATTTCTCTGGGGCATCTTGCGGTCGAAGACATCCCCGATCAGGTCAAAATTTCCCGTACCTATCTGCCGGATAAAAATAACCGTAACATCTATGATGGCTTATACCGCCAGTTTTTAGAGCTGTACAAACAAAACCGGCGGATCTTCAAGCGCCTGAACCACAGCCAGCCACCGAAAACGTCAATCGACGAACCGATGCCCCAACCCAAATGATAAATGCTGCTGATCAAAGATAGGTGAGGATGAATGGACATTAAAAAACTCAACGAAGGCCTTCTCGGGAGGCTAAATCCACGAATTGCGACCTGGCTTTTTAACCGGCTCAAAAATCTGCCGGTGGTCGAGCGAAAGGTAGAGCAAGAATTCGAAGACCTGCTGGACGATCTCGAAGCGGTCGTTAAGCCCTATCGACGGCAATTTGATACCTATGCCGCTATACCGGACACGGGCCGCGAAGCGTCAGCCATTTTAGAGGAAATGCAGGTCCTGTCTGATCTGGAGCAGCCCAAATGGAAAGACGGCTATGCCTCCGGGGCCGTCTACCATGGCGATGCAGACCACATTGATTTTTTAAATCAGGTTTATATGTTGAACTCCCAGAGTAATCCCCTGCACACCGATTTATGGCCCAGCAGCGCCAAATACGAATCAGAGATTGTGTCCATGACCGCCAGGATGCTGGGTGCCGATCCGCAGGTGGCCGCAGCGGATCCAGATCGGGAAATCTGCGGTGTTGTGACATCCGGCGGCACCGAAAGTATCTTACTGGCGATGAAAACGTATCGGGATTGGGCCCGCGATCAAAAGAATATCACACGGCCCGAGATCATTATCCCCGTCAGCGCGCATGCAGCCTTTGATAAAGCTGCAGAGTATTTTAAAATCAAAATCAAACGCATCCCCGTGGACGGCGATTATCGGGCTGATCTGACGGCAGCCCGCAATGCTATCACGCGCCATACCATTGCGCTGATCGGATCGGCGCCTTGCTTTCCTCACGGCGTGGTGGATCCAATTGCTCAGCTGTCTGAGCTGGCCAGAGAGAAGGGCATCGGGTTTCACACCGATGCTTGCCTAGGGGGCTTTGTTTTACCATGGGCCGAACAATTGGGCTATGCGGTTCCATTGTTTGATTTTCGATTACCCGGGGTGACCTCGATCTCGGCTGACACGCATAAATATGGCTATGCGGCCAAAGGAACCTCCGTCATTTTATATCAGAATCCGACATTGCGCCGCTATCAGTATTTTACAACCAGCGAATGGCCCGGCGGGCTATATTTTTCACCAACCTTCGCCGGCAGTCGACCGGGCGCTTTAAGCGCCGCCTGCTGGGCTGCAATGATCAAAATCGGCAAAGACGGTTATTTAGCTGCCACCCAAAAAATATTGGAAGCCGCTGCCAGAATAAAAAAGGGGATTCAAGATATTCCCGAAGTATACATCCTAGGAGATCCGTTATGGGTCATCGCTTTTGGTTCCAGGACGTTAGATATTTATCAGGTCATGGATTATCTAACCTCCAGGGGCTGGAGCCTAAACGGCCTCCATCATCCCGCCTGCGTCCACCTGTGCGTAACCTTGCGGCATACCCAGCCGGGAGTGACCGAACGATTCATTCATGATTTAAAGGCAGCCGTTGATTATGTGCGTGATAATCCCGATCAATCCGGAACAATGGCGCCCATCTACGGCCTATCCGCCAATTTGCCCGTGCGCAGCCTGGTGGGGGATTTGTTGAAGCGGTATATCGACCTGCTCTACAAACTCTAAAACGGGTCTAAAAAGGATCGCCTACTGTCCGAGGGCGGTGTTCTAATCCGGCGCAAAATACTCGCGTACTATCGTGTACGCTCCGTTTTTGCGCCGAATTACGCCTACCTCTCGAACAGGATTCAACCCTTTTTAGACCCGTTTATATTTTCAATTATGGGTAGTAATTTTACAGACACAAATCAAAAGGGTTTTCGTCTTGCTTTGTTGAACACCGTAATGTTTTAAAATCAGATGTGAAATCCCGCTTTTAAGCGGGGGGCGTGATCTACTATTTTTGAGATGGGTTTACATTTATTTTACCTAAAAAATTACAAAAATAATTCAGGACAGAGCCATCATCAAATTCGGAGAAAGGCCATGTTTTTTTCTGGTAGGCGATATGCAGAAGGTTTACGCGCAAGCGACCCAGTGACGCGATATTTGGGATGTTGGGCACCTAAGTCTTAAGGTCGACGACAGATAATGGCCGCGTCCCAAATATCGGGTCACCGGCACCCAAAAAATCATATCGCCGGTCAGAAATGACATGCCCGTATCCGGTTATGCCTGAAAGTCGCGGCTAATTTTAGCCGGGCTCGCCAAATCAATGACATTACACGAAATTTCATTCAAGTATCCCTGCCAAATGGCCGATATATATGCCAGATTTCGGGTTGAAAGCATAGAAGCGTCAAATATAGCTGAGATTCACGGACACCCTTTGCAAAACGCCAAAGCCATACCAGCGGAACATGAGAGCCATAATTGAGGAATCATTGTTAAGATGAAAGACCCTAAGAGCCAACAATTCGGTAAATACCAGTTGCTGCAAAAAATTGCGGTGGGGGGTATGGCCGAACTGTATCGCGCCACGGTCACCCGCGATCACGGCTTTGAGAAACGCGTTGCAATCAAAAAAATACTGCCGCATCTCTCAGATGAAGGCAATTTGGTCAAGGCGTTCATTGATGAAGCCAAACTTGCCGCCCTGCTTCAGCATGAAAACATCATACAGATTTATGATTTCGGCAGTATTGACGGCGAATACTTCATCGCCATGGAATATCTTTTCGGCAAAGATTTACGCAAATTGATCCATAAGCTCAGAAAAAGTGGCGACCCGTTGGATCTTGAAAGCACACTTTACATTATTTCGCGTATTTGTGACGGCCTGGATTACTCTCATAAACTAAGGGATCTGCAAGGCAAACCTCTGAATATCATCCATCGGGATATCAATCCCCAAAATATCTTCCTGACTTATGAAGGACAGGTGAAAATCATTGATTTTGGCATCGCCAAAGCTGCCAGTCATAATAGCACCACCCATGAAGGCCTGATTAAAGGCAAAATTGCCTACATGTCGCCGGAGCAGGCCATGGGCCACATCATCGACCACCGCTCGGACATCTTTTCGACCGGCATTATTTTATACGAATTGCTGGCCGGCCGCCGGATGTTTGAAGGCGAAACCATGCACATTTACAACCAGGTGCGTGAGGCGTGCTACACACCCTTGAAAAAGCTGCGACCGGACCTTCCTGACAAACTATATGCCGTTGTTGACCGGGCGCTTGCAAAAGAATCCGACGATCGCTATCAGACCTGCGGCCAGATGCTGGCCGACTTGGAGGAGTGCATTTTTGAGCTGTCGGTACGACCCAACAGCCGAAGCTTTGCCAGTTTTATCAAAGATTTTTTTAAAGAAGAATTCGCAATAGAGGAAACGGCTCTGTGGACCAATCAGCAAGTCGAAAGCGCCCTGCCGCCTCTGGCAAACCACGCCTCTTCGCGCGATAGTGAAAATACCGGGGGTACCGTTTTTCTGCCGGAAACCCAACCGGCGCCCGGATTTCAACAAACCATTTGGCGGTTTGCACCGGCTGCGGTGATGGTCACTTTGGGCATTGTCTTCAATCTCAGTCTGGCAGAATTGCCGTTTACCCCCTCAGACCGGTCGGTTGCGGCATATTCGCTTGCCCTAACGACCCCAAAGCCGAAACCGAACATTAGCGCTGAACAAATTCAAGCCGCCCGGCAAGCACTTGAGGCCAAGCAATTTGCCTCGGCTGTGGCGATATTCGAATCGTTGCTGGCAGCGGAGCCTGCTGCGCTCAGTGAATTTTCGGCAGATTTTGTGGCTGCTTTACAGGGCATGGCTAAAGAGTTGCTCGCAACAGATCTACCATCGGCCAAAAGCGCACTGCTCAAAGCGCTGGAAATCGAGCCCACGAGCGTTCCGGCCTTGTTAGATCTCGGGTACGTTTACGTTTCTGAAAACGATTTTCCACGAGCCATCGCCAGCTACCGCAAGGCTGCTGAACTCGAACCGCTTCGTCCGGAGTCATTTTTTAATCTCGGATACATCTATGCGACCATTGAAGATTTCCCACAGGCCAAAGAAATGTACGCACGGGTCGTGAAACTGGAACCGGATTTCCTTGATGAGGCCTTGTTTAATCTTGCCATGGTGCAGGTACAATTGGGCGAACGCAGTCAGTGTGTCAAAAATCTAAGGCAGGCGATTGATATCAATCCGGCAAATACCTCAGCTGCCGCCTTATTAGAGCAAATACAACAGGACAAGGAGTAACTTTCATGGCCGCACTAATTAAACATATCGTCACCAAATGCATGATCGGCGCAATGATTGGGCTGTTGCTGGTTGGCTGCGCCACGGTCGAAGAAATGAAGATCAGTGAAAAATACGAAAATTCAAAAAGCTGGTTTAAAGAAAAGTGGCACACAATGGAGACCAAATTTTCATCGGATGATGATGAAGCATCTGCGCTTCAACCGTATTCCAAGAATTCAAAATATGTGGTTTACCGAACTCAATGGTCGTATGAGACGCTATCGGGTATAGCCGAATGGTTCACGGGTGATTCTGAAAATTGGAAGCAACTAGCGCAGGCAAATCCCAAGCTTAATCCAAAACGCATCCCTGCGAATGCGCCAATTTTAATTCCGATTAAACTGGTCAAAAAGAAAACACCGCCCCCTAAAGCTTTTGCCGCCAAGCACCGCGTGCATTATTTTGTTCACCAGGTAAGATGGCGCGGTGAAACCTTAAGTTTGATTGCCAAATGGTACACGGGGCATTTTGGCAACTGGAAAGCACTGGCGCAGGCAAATCCAGGTCTAAACCCCGATCGTATTGTACTTGGCAATCGGATTCATATTCCTCCTGAAATGCTGATAACCCAAAAAACATTACCTCGCAAGGTCGTCGCTCGAACGTTGCCCGGGTATTTTGCCCATACGGTCAGCAAAACGGACGAAAATTTATCGGACATTGCCAAATGGTACACCGGCAGTGCGAGCAACAAAAAAGCGATTGGCGCCGCCAATCCTGATATTGATCCCGACTTTCTGCTGGTTGGAAACGAAATTTATATTCCATCCAATTTGTTAATTACCGATAAACCGCTGAATCAGCAATCCGTTCCGAAGACCGCCAAAGTGACAGATAAAGGCAATCAGCCAGAAACCGCCCCTTCAGCGCCCGAGCCCAAAAAGATCCAGCTTTTTGGGCCCAAACAATTTCAGGCCAATTAGCGCATGCAAATATGAGCGTCCGCAGATCATTCAGCGCTTGTCATTAAAATTTGGTAAGCGAATGGCGGCATAAGTGTTGTAGCAAAAAAAACGCCCCGCAATCGGAACGTTTTTTTGACAACCACAATGAAATCTCCGGTCCCGTTTGTCAGGATCGGAGATTTTCGTTTTGGATTCTTGGCTTGCGACCGTTCCATGTCAGCGCTGAAGCCATCGGGATGAATGGCTATTCATTTGGTTGCCCAGCCGTTGTCGTCGGCGTTGAAAAGAACCAATTTTCGATTTGCTAATCTTATATTAACAATATATATATATACTTATATAAAAATTGGGTATTGGATGCCAAGAGATTAAGGTTTTTGTTGACAGGCGTCTCTGAAGTCTGGTAAATGAATGAGCATTCATTCATTTATTTTATTCCAACCCGAGGAGGAGGTCATTATGCCAAGGAAGATCAGATCGGCTGCGGTGATTGGTTCCGGGATTATGGGGGGCGGTATCGCCGCGCTGCTGGCCGGAAACGGGATAAAAACGCTATTGCTGGATATCGTACCCCCGGATCTAAAAGAGGACGAAAAAAATGATCCGGTGGCCCGCAATCGAATCGTTAAAGCCGGTCTGGATACGGCTTTGGCGGCTCAGCCTGCCCTGTTTATGTCTCCAAAAGATGCCGCGCGCATTTCAATTGGTAACCTGTCAGATGATTTCGATAAAATTGCTGAATGTGATTGGATCGTTGAAGTTGTAGTCGAAAACTTAAAAATTAAACAGGATCTGTTTAAGCGCATCGAACCGGTGCGAAAAAAAGACAGTGTTGTTTCGTCTAATACATCCGGCATTCCCTTAAAAGCCATGTCCAAGGGTCGCAGCAAGGCCTTTAAGCAACACTTTTTAGGAACTCATTTTTTTAACCCGGTCCGCTATATGAAGTTGCTGGAAATCATACCGGGCGAAGAAACCCTGCCAGAGATCCTTGAGTTTATGGCCGATTTTGGAGAGCGGATTTTGGGCAAGGGCATTGTCTGGGCCAAGGACACGCCTAATTTTGTCGGCAACCGCATCGGCGTGCAGGGCATGGTTAAAGTGATGCAACTGATGCTCGAAGAACGGGTCTCCATTCCAGAGGTGGATGCCCTCTTTGGACCGGTCATGGGCCGACCGCGAACCGGGATGTTTAAAACAGCTGATATCGTTGGTCTGGATACCCTGGCGCATGTGGCCCAAAATACCTACGAGCTGATTGCCCATGATGAGGATCGGGAGAGCTTTGTCCTGCCGGAATTTGTCAATACCATGATCGAAAAAAACCTGCTGGGCAAAAAAAGTCAGAGCGGCTTCTATAAAACCGAACTGACGCCGGACTGGCAGAAAATCCGCAAAGTCTTGAATCCGGCAACTTTTGAATATGAAGAGGCCCAACCGGTGGAATTGCCCTGTTTGGCGGAAGCCCAAAAAGCCAAAACCCTGCCTGAAAAGATGCGCGCTGTGGTCTATGGAAAAGACAAGGGAGCCCAGTTTGCCTGGAAGGCGGTGGCCAACAATCTGATCTATGCGGCCAACCGAATCCCGGAAATTTCGGACACCATCGTGGACATTGACAATGCCATGCGCTGGGGCTTCAACCTGGAGATGGGGCCATTTGAAACCTGGGATGCCATCGGTCTGAAAAAGTCGGTGGCACGCATGGAAAAGGAAGGATTTAAGGTGCCGCCCCAAATCCAAAAGATGCTCGAGTCCGGACATACCGCTTTTTACAAAATGGAAAACGGCATCGTATTTTTCTACGATTTTGAAACCGAAAATTATAAGGAAAAGGTGGTCAGCCCCCATATTATTTCACTGGCATCGGTAAAAGCCCAGGATAAGGTCGTCCAAGCCTCTGAATCCGCTTCCTTGATCGATCTTGACGATGGGGTATTTTGTCTTGAATTTCACACCAAACTGAATTCCTTGAATCAGCAAATTGTAGAAGCACTTCATTCTGCCAGAGAATTTGTCGATCGCCAGGGAATCGGACTTGTGATCGGCAACCAGGCCGGCGGCATGCCGGGGGCCTTTTCAGCCGGCGCCAATCTGGCCGACATGAGCGCTGCGGCCAAGGCCGAACGCTATGCGGATATCGAACAGCTGATTAAAAATTTGCAATACGGCTTGCAGGATTTGCGGTATGCCCCGTTTCCGGTTGTGGCGGCCCCGTTTGGCTTGACCCTGGGCGGAGGCTGTGAGGTCTGCCTGGCAGCGGATAAGATTGTCGCACATGCCGAGCTGTATATGGGGCAGGTGGAAATCGGGGTTGGCCTGATTCCGGCCGGTGGCGGTTGTTTGAACCTAATGAAAAAATACATGAGTGCTTTGCCCGCGGTGGTGACCGATTTTGATCTGGCCAAATTTTTCCTGCCGGTGTTTATGGCGATCGCCATGGCAAAAGTGACGACCTCGGCGGCCGATGCCCGGGCCAACGGCTTTTTGGGGCCTTGTGATCGCATCGTCTTTAATCGCGACTATCTAATCGGAGAGGCTAAAAAAGAGGTCGTCAAGATGGTGGCGGAAGGCTATGCTTCCCCGTTAAAGCGCAAGATTAAAGTACTGGGTCAGGCCGCCCAGGGGATGGTCGCTGCGGAAATATCCAATATGCTCAGCGGCAAGTTTATATCAGAGTATGATGCATTCCTGGCCAAAAAAATTGCCTATGTCATCAGCGGCGGAGACGTGCGCGATAATGCCAAAGTTGATGAAGATGTGATCTTGACCCTGGAACGCGAAGTTTTTATGGAACTTTTAAAGGAGGAAAAAACCCTGGCGCGCATTGATCATATGCTAACTACAGGAAAGCCATTAAGAAACTAATTATGGGTAAATAGATATTTGCTAATTGTTATTATCTCAATTACGCCTAAATCCGAAATTCGAATCTCGAAATTCGAAACAATATCGAATTACCCAAAATTCAAAATCTAAAATATTTGCATTTCCTCATCAGATCTTTTTGAACATTTGAACATTGGTTATTTGGATTTATTTCGGATTTCGTGCTTAGGATTTAACATTTGCTATAAGAAATAACTCAGTCTTTCAATCCAGGGGAGGTAAAAATATGAGAGATGCCTATATTGTGACATCGATTAGGACACCGGGGTGTAAGAGAAGCAAAGGGGCCTTTAAGGATACGCGGCCGGAAGACTTGCTGTCTTTTATTTTAACTGCAGCTGTAGAGCAAACCAAAGGACTTGAAAAAAAGGATGTCGAAGACATCATGATCGGCTGCTCGTTTCCCGAAGCCGAGCAGGGCCTGAATATCGGGCGAATCGCATCTCAAATTGCCGGATTTCCGGTTGATGTGACCGGAGCGACCGTCAACCGCTTTTGCGCCTCGGGTCTGGAGGCCATTGCCCAATGCGCCTTACGCGTCATGTCCGGTTGGTCGGATATTGTCATCGGCGGCGGCCTAGAATCCATGACCTATGTCCCCATGGGCGGCAATCTCCCGCGTCCGCATCCGGAATACACCCAAAAAATGGCCGATCTGTATGCGTCCATGGGCATTACCGCTGAAAACGTGGCCAACCGCTACGATGTCTCCCGGGAAGCCCAGGATGAGTTTGCCTATCAATCCCAGATGAAAGCAGCCGAAGCCAAAAACAAAAACCTGTTTAAAGAGCTTGTGCCCACTCCGGCCACCCGCTACGTCCCCCAAAAAGATGGGACCTATAAAAAAGAAACCTTTATGCAGGATTTTGATGACGGCATCCGGGAAGATACAACCCTGGAGGGGCTGGCCGGTCTCAATCCGGTATTTGCCGCCGGAGGATCGGTTACCGCCGGCAACTCTTCCCAGATGACCGACGGGGCTGCGGCCAGTGTGATTATGAGCGAAGACAAGGTCAAAGCGCTGGGTGTCCTGCCGATTGCCAAGTTTAAGGCTTATACCACCGTGGGCTGCAAACCGGATGAAATGGGCATCGGACCGGCGTTGGCCATCCCCAAACTGATGAAAATGACCGGTATGGATTTAAAAGACATCGGGTTGTTTGAAATCAATGAGGCTTTTGCCTCCCAGGCCCTTTACTGTGTTAATCAGCTGGGGATCGATCAGCAAATCGTCAACATCCACGGCGGCGCTATTGCCCTGGGGCATCCGCTGGGGTGCACCGGCGCCAAGCTATGCGCCACGCTGCTGAGCAATATGCGACAGCGCGGAGCAAAATATGGTGTCGAATCCATGTGTGTCGGCGGCGGCATGGGCGCCGCGGCCCTGTTTGAAATGTGTGACTGATGCTTTGGTGGAGACAATCTGATGAATGAAAAAGGCTGCCCGCTCGGGCAGCCTTTTTAATGTGATTTGCAAGAGTTGTTCTTTTAGGACTTGTGCTCAGATGCGACCTTTAAAAAAATATCCCTATTGTCCCAGTTCATTTCTAAGAGCGCGGCAACATCTGTATCCGCGTCATTAAAATGAACTGAAGTGACGGCGGCTTTTAAATCCTCAGCGTTGCGCTTCACAAAATGATCAAACACATGGCTTTCAATTCGAATTCCCTTTTTGAGCAGTTCCGGCCCCAGTTCCTTGGCGACCATGTTAAAGAGCTTTAAAACAATCTCTCCCCCGCCTTTCACTACTAAATCATCTGTTTTGGTGTACGAGATACTGCTGCGCAATGCAGCATAGAAGCCACCCTTGCGAAAAGTAATCCCGACCAGGCCCGGCATTGCGGCCGACAAAGCCAGTTTTGAGCCACTCGCGACGATCGCTGTATCCACATCATCCACTGCCTTTCCATCTAAAAAAATCGTCTGGATTCTATGATCGACATAATCCTCGGAAATACCAAGCTGATCGCAGAGCAATTCCTTGATAGTGACACTTTTGTTGATTTGAAGCTTGCAGCCGCGTTCCATCAATTTGAAAAAGCGTGCAAGCAGACCGCCATCAACGGTCAGACGAAGATGTTCTGTGGATGGACCCGAACCTCCCTTTCGGAGATTAGATCCTGAGCCATTTATACCGCTTGTCATCATAATGTTTCGAAAAAAGGATGGCGCATAAGTGTTGTAGCAAAAAAACGTTACGCAAGCGGAACGTTTTTTTGACAACCACTATAAGTCGGCCATAAAAGGATTATCTTTCTGTAATTTACAGGTTGCGCTTAAAACGGTTACAGAAAAATGGGGAACCTCCAATAGAGGCTCCCCATTACCATGATATAGCAACGAACGGTTACCAGTTGTGAACCTGATCGAGGTCTTCGTCTTTAACCGTAAAAGCGATGTTGTGCGGTGCCAGTTTTTCCTTTTTGAAGTACTCTGGCAACCGATCATCTTTTTCGCTCATACCGGCAGCGAAATTAAAATCTCTTTCCATTTTCAGAATTGCTTTGCCCTGTTCGACGAGGTCGTCGCCGGTCCAGCTCTGGCCGGTAAAGGCGTTGAGCAGATCAACCAGTGCATCAAAGGTATCGGCCTGATCTAAAATCGCAAAGGCAATGAACAAACACATTCCGGTCGAGTCGGTGAGTATGGCTGTCGCAATCTGAAGATTCCTGGCAAGTTCGATCTGTCCCTCCGGCTTTAAAGGATCCACCGATCCGCCCACATCAAGGACATTTGCCGTTACCGAGTAACCAGCAGTATGATCGGCTCCCATGGTGGTGGTGGCATACGTCACGCCAATGCCCTGGACTGTTCGCGGATCATAGGCCGGCATGGCTTGCCCTTTGACCACCGGTACGCGTTCGATACCGTAAGTTTTTCCGGTCACGGCCGCGCCGCTGCCCAGAATGCGTCCCAGGGGTGTCCCCTTGCCGATCTCCTTTACCAAATTGATGGCAGCCTCGGCATCGCCAAATTCGGCAAGGCCAGCCTCCATCGCCACACCGATGGCGGCGCCTATTTCAATCGTGTCCAACCCGTAATCATCATCCAGTCGATCGATCTGGGCGATGGCATCCAAATCATCGATACCGCAATTTCCGCCATGGGCCCAGACGGTTTCATATTCGGGTTGTTTGGACACATACTTGCCGTTTTTATCATAAAAAGTGCCCGAGCAGCGAATGACACAACCCCGGTGGCAACCGTGAGTTGAAGATCCCTTGCCGCCCCGGGCATCCTCCAATTCTGCCTGGGTTTCTCCGCTGATATTGTTGACGCCTTCAAACTGGCCTGTTTGAAAGTTATTGGTGGGATAGGCACCGGCCTCGTTGATGACATTGGTTAAAACGTTGGTTCCGTAAGTCGGAAGGGCCTCGCCGGTAAGCGCGTGTTTTTTCAGTCCGGCGACCCAGGCTTTATTGGCTTCTTTGAACGCATCCGGGTCTTTGGCCTGGCGCATTTTCGTACCGGCATCATCGATGACGATCACCTTAACACCTTTGGAGCCCATGACCGCACCGACGCCGCCGCGGCCGGCATGGCGCGTGGGCCTTTGTTCCATATCCGTGCAGGCCACTGAAGCGGCTGCCATTTTCATTTCACCGGCCGGCCCAATGGAAATACAAGCCACCTTTTCACCGTGTTCGGCCTTGATTTTGTCGACCAGGTCGTAATTTCCGAGCGCGCACAGGCTGTTGTCTTCCTTAATGTCGACCCCATCTTTGTTAATTAAAATTTTATACAGCGTGTCAGCCTTGGGGCTGCCTTCCAGCACAATGGCAGCATAGCCCAAACGGGCAAGCATTTGTGAAGCTTGCCCACCGGCATTGGCTTCCTTGATACCGCCAGTTAACGGGCTTTTACAACCCACCGATAAGCGGCCGGACATGGCTGCTGTGGAGCCGCTCAATAGCCCCGGAGCGATAACCAGTTTGTTATCTTCCCCCAGGGGGTGGCACAACGGAGGAACTTCTTTTGAAACGATGGCCGATGTCAGCCCGCGGCCACCAAAGCCGGCATAATCGCCGAGAGGTTCGGTTTTTACCGAAGGGCCGCCATCTGCACCCATGTTGATTCTTAGAATCTGGTCCATGTGCACCTCCTTATTTTAAAATTAAATGTAGGTCACCACAGATCTGGTGTGTTTAACTGTAATTTTAGGTTAATTCTCGGTAAGACTATTCTTAATTTTCATATGCGTATTAAAAGCCAATGTCAAGATAATTACCGGTTATGGCTTGCCAAAATCACTAAAAATCAATTATATCTATTCAGCAATATAAGGATATACAGAACTCATCCCCGAAATAGGAGACGATGCTTTCCGGTTGGCCAGTTGAGCGCGTTGTTCCGCTTAGCCCGTTGCGCCCGGAAAAGGGGAAACCGGCTCATTATATTTTTTTAACAGGCGCACGGGCCATTGGGTAACGGGCTCCACCCATGCTTTTCAGATGCATTTTTGAGATCGGTTCTAATAAGGGAAGGAAAAGCCCATGAAAATTTATCACTATCCGTCGCGCTCGGCCCAGCAGCGGGTTGCCCGCATTGTCAATCGCGGGCTGGTGTTTCAGAATAAAGACCTGGCTGCGGTACACCGCATATGTGAAAATGTCCGCCGGCGGGGCGACCAGGCCGTTATCGCTTACACTCGCAAGTTTGACTCCAAGCGGGTGAGTATCCGATCGCTGCAGGTATCTAAAAAGGAATTTAGCAATGCCGCTAAAAAAGTAGATCAATCCTTTGCCCGGGCCTTAAACCGGGCGGCTGCCAATATTAAAAGGTTCCATGAGCAGCAGCGGCGGCGGTCCTGGATGCTAGCCGATCGACCCGGTACCCTGTTGGGCCAGCTGGTCCATCCGGTCGATGCCGCCGGCGTGTATGTGCCCGGCGCCAGGGGAGGGGAGACCCCCCTGGTATCTTCGGTGCTGATGGGCGTGATACCGGCCAAGGTTGCCGGGGTTAAACAAATAGTGATGGTGACACCGCCGACTAAAGCCGGGGGTGTCAGCCCCCATCTGCTGGTGGCGGCCAAAAAGGCGGGTGT
>JASFIV010000003.1:0-55137 GCA_050122475.1 Desulfobacterales bacterium
CAGCCGTGTGGTTATTGAATTTAAATGAACTTGCTGCCGTTCGGTTAATGGACAAACCGAAAAGAAAGTGTTAGCTGACTTCAGCAACCAGCCGCTCCACCGGGCGCTCGCTGATCAACCAGTGCACGAAAGCCGCCATTAAACCCAGGGCAACCCCAAGCCACCAGACCGCATCGTAGCTGCCGCTGCGATCATACAGCCAGCCACCCATCCAGACACCGATGAAACTACCGCGCTGGTGCCGGAATTGTCAGGCGCAATTGGTTTGTTCATCGGATAAGCGTTTCCTTTATTAGCACTAATCAAGTTACCATAACCATGGCCATAGGGTTTTCAAGCCGTTGGGAGGTTCCGTAGAAGCGCTGCAAATCATTATAATAACAATAGATACCCGAAAGCGCGCCCAAAGTGAGGCTGATGGTTTTTTGACATCTTTAAAAAAAACCTTAAAATGATTGAGTAAACGCCGCGTGAATACTGGTGAGCAATATGGCCAGAGTTCCGCGGTCGTTTTATTTGTGCGCTTCGCAATAGAACTGATATTGGCGCATGATAAAAACAAAACCATACGATGGCCTTTACCGAGTGCCTTTCAGATAAACGGAGAAGAATGCTATGAAAACACAGAGTGAACATCAGACTTTTTACAAAACCGAAAAAGTGGATGGCCTGGATATCTTTTACCGCGAATCAGGCCTGAAAGACGAGCAAACGATTTTGCTGCTCCATGGTTTTCCAACCTCATCGCATATGTTTCGCAACCTGATCCCGCTGCTGTCAGACCACTTTCACCTGATCGCTCCGGATTATCCCGGTTTCGGCAACAGCTCCATGCCGGGTGTTGATGAATGGGACTACACTTTTGATAACATCGCCGAGGTGATCGACCATTTCACGGAGCAACTGGGCCTCAATCGCTTTAGCCTTTATGTGATGGATTATGGCGCGCCGGTCGGCTTTCGCATTGCGGCCAGGCATCCGGAAAGGATAGAATCTTTGATCATTCAAAACGGGAATGCCTATGAAGAAGGCCTGCGGGAATTCTGGGATCCGATCAAAGCTTACTGGAAGGATCGCACAAAAGAAAATGCGGCTGCACTCAGAGACAGCCTGCTGACCATCGATGCGACCAAATGGCAATATACCAACGGTGTGCGCAATGTGGGGACCATCGCACCGGATAACTGGTTCCACGATCAATATTTGCTGGATAGACCCGGCAATAAGGATATCCAGCTGCAACTGTTCTATGATTACGGCTCCAATCCATCGCTGTATTCACAGTGGCAGGCCTACTTTCGTGCGTATCAGCCGCCGGCATTGGTTGTGTGGGGCAAAAACGATTATATCTTTCCGGAAGAAGGCGCCCATCCCTACAAACGGGATCTAAAAAATATCGATTTTCATATTCTTGATACCGGCCATTTTGCGCTCGAAGAAGATGGCGACACCATCGCCGATCTGATTACCTGCTTCATGGCCAAACACACAGATCTGTTGAACAAACACCCGGATGCTTTGGGAAGGTGTAAAATCGCCGCCTAAATCCACAATAAAAAATGTTGAATATACTCAAACCAGAATAGGCTAAATCCAGGTACTAACGCACCTGCGAAAAAGCCCCAATTTCCCGGCCGGGAAATTGGGGCTTCAATTTTCTTTATCTTAAAAATTATTGGTATAAAACTATTTCAAAAATAGTATATTACGCTTTACGGTTGGTCAGTTGAGCGCGTTGTTCCGTCTAGCCCGTCGTAAGCAGAAAATTGCTTAAATTTATCTTTTAACCGGCAAACGGGCTAACGGATAACGGGCTCAACCTGTAATATTCGAGTATTTTGAATCGGTTTTACGCACACCTTAATCTTCATAAAACTAGATGTGTGATCCCGATTTATCGGGGAAACGCAGCCCTCGGGCGTTAGATGCATTTTTAAGACAGGGTTTCAGCAGAATTCAACACCCACCCCATACGGATAATCAGAGCCGTCCTCATCACCGGTGTCTTTACACCACTTAACGATTCCACAATACTCATTGGGGCAGGATTTAAAAGGCGGGTTATCAAGTCTGAATCTAACCCGGGTTCCGGGTCGGAAGGCAAATTCAGTGACAAAAAACATGCCGTCACCACTCATATTGTTTATTTTACCGTAGGCAAAGGAGCCTTTGTGCTCGTCCTCCAGTAAGATGGTCGAATTATGGTAAAACCGTTTGCATTTTCGGTAGTCAATCGCAGCTTCCATGCTTCACCTCCATTTATCGGCTGTCATATTCGAGTTCATAGATCTTAATCGCACTACCGCTCAGGGTCAGCGTACAATTAAACGGGATGAGTCAACGACCACCCGCACAGCGGGTGGCTTGGATTTTACTGCTATCGGCGGTAAAAGACAGGGGTACTAAATGCCCCAATCGTTGAAAACAACGCGGTTAAACCGGGTGCGAAGCATCCGGTTTGTTAAACCCAATCAGCTGTTTTGCTATCTGAAGGCACCTTCTGGGAAGCAGAATATACCACATCGTGGTATATGTCAAGATTAGAATTTAGTTCGCCAAAAGAGGGAAACCGCTTTGCAGGTATGACATTTGGCTTTAATCACAACCGAAGGACTGGGTAATGTCACCGGATTCATGACCAAAATCTGCTTTGAAAAATCCAAACCGCTAGCCTTCAAACCAGTGATAATCATCTCCGCCCCAGTACATTTGATCATTCAATCGTGTTTCGGCGTAAAAATAGATAAAGCGGTTATGGGTGTCGACAATGTGTTGTTTTTGACCCGCATTCAGCGAGAACCAACCACGGGTTGTCCAGTGTCCGGGCTCATTTTTAGCCGTCATAAAACACACGGCAACATAAATGCGGTGTTTACAATTGTTTTTAACAAAAACTTTTGAAAACAGGTCATCGGTGGCATCATTGCGGGCCAGCGCTTTTCGAATCTGGGCTAATATGGCATCGGCGGTTGCTTTGTCTTTTTTTATGATGTGATCTTCTTTGGCATCCACAACCACCTGGGTGGTGTTGGATGTCACTTGAACAATTTTGATGTTAATCTCCAGTTCAGGCGTCGATGCCAGAATAATCGTCTCATCTGTTATAAGACTTGAAGATCAACGCCATTTATTGACGGTCGTAATCGGTTCATGCTACAGACAACATATCTCTACAGATGCGCAAACCGCAAGTCAGCCTTTGCTGGTTTGAAGATCGGCCTGGAGAAAAAAATGGAATCCGTTACCATTTTCCAGATCGTCGCTTTTATCTTGGCATCCATTGCGATAACCGCTTTGTCCTGGCGCTCTCTGGGAAACCCCAGATGTCATGGGTTTTATCGATTTTTCGCTTTTGAAGCCATTCTCGTCATCTTGGTTCTCAATATCCCCTTTTGGATAAAGAAGCCTTTTTCTGCTGCTCAAATCGTATCCTGGCTCCTGCTTATTTTTTCAATTGTCTTTGTCGTCCAGGGGATTTATTGGCTTCGCAAAATTGGCGGCTCCGCTCAAAGAACGGACAGCCCGGAAACATTTGCTTTTGAAAATACGGCCAATCTGGTAAGCGAGGGTATTTATAAATATATTCGCCATCCCTTATACAGCTCTTTGCTATTATTGGCCTGGGGTGCTTTGCTAAAGCACATCACCACTGCCGGTGGTATTGCCGCCATTGTGGCAACCGCTGCATTGATCGTCACAGCGAAGATGGATGAGCGCGAATGCCTTGATATCTTTGGGTCAGCGTATGCAGCCTATATGAAACAATCGAAAATGTTTATCCCCTATCTATTTTGACTAACATTGAGTTGCGTGTTTACGATAACAGTTTGCGGACGGAAAGGAGCAAATCGCATGTACATCCAGCAGGTTGACCTCACCCAGGGGGTGGGCCAGGATTTCGTGGATGGGCTCACGGCTGCTTCGGTCAAAGAAGAACATGCGCAGGGCGATATTCTGTTTGAAAAAGGCGACCCCGCAGACCACGCTTATCTTCTGTTGATCGGCCGTATCCACCTGAAAATGGGTGAGGCCGGGCATGTGGTCCATATCGTCAGCCGCCCCGGAGAGACTTTTGGATGGTCCAGTCTGGTGGGCCGTGCGGCTTACTCCACATCGGCCATTTGCACGGAGCAGACAACGGTGCGCAAACTTCACCGGCGCAAATTGAGAAAGCTTTTGGAAATCGACCCTGTCAATGGCCTCATCTTTTTTCAGCGCCTGGCCGGGATGCTCGGAAAGCGCCTGCTCGAAAGCTATGCCCGCTATGAGAAGTTGTATAAGGGTGATACATATGTATAAGAACCTATCTCAAAAATGCATCTAACACTCAAGGGCTGTGTTTCCCCGATAAATCGGGATCACTCATCTATTTTATGAAGATTAAGGAGTGCGTCAAACCGATTCAAAATGCTCGAATATTACAGGTTGAGCCCGTTTCCAGTTGGCCCGTTTGCCGGTTAAAAGATAAATTTAAGCAGTTTTCTGCTTACGACGGGCTAGACGGAACAACGCGCTCAACTGGCCAACCGTAAAGCGTAATCTACTATTTTTGAGATAGGTTCAATTTAGTCATAAGGTATCAGGAAACCTGATTGCTGATGAAACGTTACACCTGAACTTGTATGTTCGATGGGAAAACGATGAATCTCTTATTTGATTTGGATGGCACCCTGACAGACCCTTTTGCCGGCATTACAAAATGCATTTTATATGCCTGTGATAAGCTGGGCAGGAAATGCCCGTCCATGGAGAGTTTGCGCTGGTGTATCGGCCCTCCCTTGCGAGACAGTTTTGCCAAACTGCTGGCTTCGGATGACGCCGCTCTGATTGAAAAGGCCGTCGCATTTTACCGTGAGCGCTTCGGCACCGTCGGATTATATGAGAATGAAGTCTATGAGGGCATTCCGAAAATGCTGACAGCCCTCCAGAAAGAAGGCCATACCCTCTATGTGGCCACATCGAAGCCCACTGTTTTTGCGCGCAAAATTATCGACCATTTTGGTCTGCAGCGCTTTTTTAAGGGTATCTATGGAAGTGAGCTCGATGGAACCCGGGGGGATAAGACGAGTCTGATAGCCCATATCCTGCAAACAGAATTGTTTTTAGCGTCTGATACAGCGATGATTGGAGATCGCGAACATGATATAATCGGTGCAAAAAATAACGGATTGGCGGGTTTTGGCGTTCTGTGGGGCTACGGAACCATGGATGAATTGCAAAATTCAGGTGCTCGCGCCTTTTTCAAAATTCCACATGAGTTGGTTGCTGCCTTTAACGGGCAGTCGAACCTTTCTTTGCAACAGTGATCAATCAGATTGCCCGCAACCGCTTAGCGATCCTTGTCACTGGACCCGATCGCTTAATGGTCCCCGGAATCGTAAAACGCTATGATGCAGCCACTTTGTTGGCTTTATCGGCAACCTTTTGATTGAATTTGGCGGCATCGATGATAAACCGTTCGTGGGTGCCTTTGGATATGGTATCGATACCGTCGTCGGCTGCAATCGAAAAGACCAGTCTCCTTCCGTCCACCTCTTGCAGTTTAACCTCGACGTTGACCGTCAGGCCCGGTGGCGTGGCCGCCAGATGATTCAGGTTTAACCCGATGCCCACGGTTTGCTCCTTGGGCCAGTCGATATGGGGATTGATCGCCTGGATGCAGGTCCACTCAAACAGGCCCACCATAAATCCGGTGGCCAGAACCTTAGGCATTTTCTGCAGTTCCACTGCTTCAGGATAGAGAAAAGGGACGGTTTTGTCCTCAGGAACCATGTATTGAAAGGTAAACGTCAGGCCGGGTTTCAAGGAATCCTTCATAATGATCTCCGTTCGGCAGATAAGTGGGTAAATAAATGATCATTGATTACATGTCATGCTGTCGGGAAAATCAGCCAGACGATCAAATGCCGCGTCTGTATAATTTCTCAAAAAACGTGTTTTGCGAAAACTGTTTTCGATCAACGAGCGATTTTTTTGCCGGGTATACAGTTCAAAACGATCGGTTATATCGCCCGCTAATTGTGCATTGATGTCGACGATCTGAACCGGTGTCCGGCAGGCAAAGTCCAGGCGGGTAACATCGATGGTGCGCATGTTGGGATTGGCCCGGGTTTGAAAAAAGATTTTCATGTTGACATTGTCATAAAGGTTTTCATGGCCTTTCATCCCGCTAAAATTTTTGTCTTCTCATTCGACTATCAGCTTATGAGAAGAACTGCAACCCGATGCCGGTATGTCAGTGAGCTCTTTTACCTGCGATGAACCTACAGCCAGACAAAGACCTACCGAAAGCGCCATTTTGTGAATACAGCTGGCGTTCATTTGCGCTACGAGTGTCGGCTTGAGCCTGAGTCAGGTTATTGATTTTGCTTGATTTCAGACAAAATCAAGGTTAAACATTTGAATCGTCATCATCGGATCTCGTCAGTTATTGCATTCTCGCTGTATCATCACTTCTTTAAATTTCTTCGGCTGCTGACATGCTTTCCAGTTATGGGGTTACTCGCTAAAAGGAAAAAGGTGTTCAATTGGACTTTTCGATATGTGAGCGCATCATAGAGAACATTTCTAAGGTGATTGTGGGCAAACAGCAAACCCTTGAACTTTTGCTGGTCGCCTTTATCGCTGACGGGCATGCCCTCATCGAAGATGTTCCCGGACTGGGGAAGACCTTGATGGCAAAATCCCTGGCCAGGACGATTGGCGGAACATTTAAGCGGGTGCAATTCACTCCGGATCTGCTGCCGGCTGATATCACCGGATTTAACGTCTATGATCAGCAAGCCGGGCAATTTACGTATCAACCAGGGCCGGTGATGACCCATATTCTGCTGGCCGATGAAATTAACCGTACGATTCCCCGCACGCAATCCAGCCTGCTGGAGAGCATGGAAGAACGCCAGGTCACCGTGGATGGCCAGACGCATGTTCTACCGCGCCCGTTCCTGGTAATGGCCACCCAGAACCCAATCGAGCTGGAGGGAACCTTTACCTTGCCTGAGGCACAACTGGACCGATTTCTGCTCAAACTACGCCTCGGGTACCCCGAAAAGGATGAGGAGATCTCGGTTATGGAACGTTTCCGCGAGCAAGATCCTCTGGAAAGCCTCAAGCCCGCTGCGCAACCCGAGCAGATCACGGAGCTGCAAAGCGCACGCAAAAAAATCCGCGTCTCCCATCCGGTAAAAGAATACATTGCGGATATTGTCAGAGCCACCCGCAATAACAGAGCCTTGCGTTACGGGGCAAGTCCGAGGGGTTCACTCGGTTTGATGCGCAGCGCTCAGGCGCTGGCGGCTTTGCGGGGAAGAGACTTTGTGTTACCGGATGATATCAAGTATCTGGTCGTGCCTGTCCTCGCCCACCGGCTGATTCTGACGGATGAGGAGCGACTGCGCGGCGGAGCACCCGAACCACTGCTTGAAGAGATTCTGGAGCAAATACCCGTTCCCGCACCCACCGAATAAAAGGATGGCCATGTCAACCCAGGAAGATCGACTGCCCTCTGTCTTTATTATCCCGCTGATGCAGTTCTTTGTTTGTGTCCTTCTTTTTATCGCGTTGCTGTATGACCTGCGTGATCTCACCCTGCTGGCGCTCCTCATTTTAGGGATTACAATCGGCGCACGTCTGTGGAGCAGGTTCAGCCTGAAAAGGATTCGATACACCTCAAGCGTCGATAAACAAAAGGTCTTTCCCGGCGAATCGCTGGCTCTGCAAGTACGCGCCGAAAACGCCAAGTTACTGCCCGTGTGGATGCAGATGAGTGTGCCCCTGGTGGACGCGCTTGAGCTCGCCACTGAGACGACTCACTTTGCCAAAGATTGTTGGCTGCTCTCATACCAGCAGGCACGCTTCAACTGGAAAATCGTGGCGCGGCGCAGAGGTGTATATCGCCTTGGGTCCGCCCATATGCAGGTGGGCGATCTTTTTGGCTTCTTCCCCCGGGAAAAACAGGCAGCGGGTAACATGGATGTGATTGTGTATCCCAGGCTGGTGCCATTAAAACCGATTTCGTTGCCAAGACGGGATATTTTCGGTGTACCGGGCGCCAAAAGCCCGGTCCAGGATCCGATCTACATTCTCGGCACGCGAGATTACCAGCAATGGCGACCCGCACGCCACATTCACTGGAAAGCCAGCGCACGCCACAATCGACTCCAGGAAAAAATCTTTGAACCATCGGAGCAGGAAAAAGTATTACTGGCCGTCGAGGTAAGCCAATTCGAGAAAAACCATGCAACAGAAAGTTTCGAACATTCCCTTGAAATCGCGGGGTCCTTGGCTGTTCAATCCCATCAGAGGGGCTATGCATTGGGCTTCATCACCAACGGTCTGGTAGCGGGAGGCCCGTCCATTTTGCCAATGGGTAGAAGCCCGCAACAGCTTTCCGCCATCCTTGAAATTCTCGCCCGGCTTAAGATGAGGGCCACAGAGAACCTTACGGATGCGCTGCATCAAGTGCCGCAGTTATCATGGGGGGTGAGCTGTATTCACTTCTCTTACAAACAGGACGAAGGCTCACGGGCGACTGCCCAATATTTTTCGCATAAAGGCATACCCATGATATTCATTGTCTCCGGCACCGGGGCCCGCTGGAAACAGGATGCACAAAAGCCCGGGGGCAAGACGGTTGGTATGGATGAGCTTGTGATCGAGGAGACCATATAACAATGCGAAAGGATCGGGATATCCTTTTATTTTTGGCCCACGGCGGGATGGAGCTGACCTGGCTGTACGCATGGGCGACTTTTCTGACGACTGCCATCATGCATCGACCCTTCCCTTTACCCGAGGCCAGCGGTACATTTGTTCTGGCGGTCGTGTTAAGCCTGGTAGCTCGCAGAAGGGGGTTACGCGTCATCTCGGCATTGGGCCTGCAGATCATCGGGTTTTTCCTGGCCGCCTCCCGGCTCGTGTATGCTCTCAACTATCAAGCATATGCCTTTTTCGACAAAGGGTGGCTGCTGGATTTCTTCGGCCAAACGAAAGCGCCACAGGAGTGGTTGATACTTGTCGTCATTTTGATCCTCGCGTTGTTTTTTTGGGTGGCAGGCGTGACCTTGACCCGAAGATCAGCGACGTACCTTACCATCGGCGTGCGCTTTGATTATGGCGTGGGTGCATTTTTCGGCCTTTTTATCTTAAAATCAGTGTTGCTTGTAAAAGGAGGCGTCGACGTAAAGGATCCCGCACCGATACTGCTGCTGTTTCCATTTTTGATCTTCAGCCTTTTGGCCTTAGGCCTGGCCAGAAACAGCGATACTGCCCGGCGGCACTTTCTGGCGGGCTACAGGGGCGTGGGGATGCTGACAAGCTTCACCGTGGTGGTTCTGGCTTTTGGTTCAGGCCTGGTATTGCTCTGTATGCCCTACATGCGAGCTGCTGCCGAGGTCGGCTCCGACGTATTGAAGTCCGTCGCCGGTCCGTTGCTTCCGACCATAGAACGACTGCTGAGATTTATCTTTAGCGCGCGATATTGGCGTCAATGGTCCAGTCCTTCCACCGAAGAGGAGGATACATCACTTATCTCTACCGCAGAAGGCAGCTGGTGGGATGAGCTGGTGATGGGGGGCCTGGGCGGTGGGCTTATCGGCCTGATGCTGTTGGCGGGGCTCATTCTGTCCGCCCTGGGTTCGTGGTATCTGCTGCGGTGGTTGTTCTCTAAGACATCTGAAGAAAAGAAACCGATTCACTGGCAAGGGGTGTTGTGGTGGGCGCAAAGGCTTTGGAGGGTCATGGGCAGGTTTTTGAAAGAGACCGCGCAAAAGTTAACCGGGTACCGGAATGCCGTTCAACTCTATCGGACCTTTCTGCGGTGGGGCCGCCGTAGCGGCCTGCCCCATCTTTTGTGGGAGACCCCTGCCGAGTACGGTTCTCGCCTGAGAAAACAATTCCCGTCTCTCAACCAAGAAATCGGCGGGATCGTCGATGCCTATAATTTTACGGTATATGGTGAAAAAGCCCCTGAAGAGGACCAGATGACCCGGGCGAGGCATTCGTGGAAAAAGCTGCGCAGCCCCCGGTATTGGCCTACTCGTCTGAGGTCCTGGTTTTTCAATGGAAAAAGGTGATGCCGGCCGGTGAAGTTCAGTTTAAACGAGGGAATACCATGCGGTTTTAAGTAAGAAGGGTCCGTTGCCTGTAGCCTAAAATTCGACTCCGATCATGACTCCACTGAGAAATGTTTGCGCATTCAAAAAGCCGATATTGGAGTCCCGGTAGCGGTATCCGGCCATCACCGTGGCGAAAAGATAGTCGATCCCGAAAAGATCGGAGCGGGTCAACATCCCGAATACCGAATAATTCGTATCGTTGCGGGTTTTGCTGAAAATCGGGTGCTTTTCGTCATAATCATCCCAGCCGACGGCCGCCTTTAACATGAGCTGGTATGATGTTGAAAACCGGCGCAAACCCAGCCCGAACTGATAACCGGTGTAAGCATTGGCATCGCCGTCGATGTCACCCATGGACAGCTCGAAGCCCGGTGTCAGTGACATGTTCTGCCCCAACCTCAGGTCATATTCAACTTCAGCTTTGTGAACGGTGCCGTCACGCTCCAGGTCGTCGAAGCGCTCACCGATATCATCCACATTCACATCCACCCGGGAAAAGGCATAGGAGAGTTTCAATCCGGTCCCCAGGATCTCCTCGTAGGCCAGCTTGGCACCGTAATTATATTCACGGGTTTCTTTGCGGCTGGTGTTGGTCAGGTAAGGATCCCGCCAGACTTCTGAAAAGAGCCGGGTAAAAACAGATAGGTCCAGCCGGCTGCCGTCTGAGAAGGGTTGCACAAAACCCAGCGAGAGCCCCGGCGGGCCGCTCAGTTCCGTCGGGGTTCCAAAATAGACCTGGCGGCCGGATTCGGCAAAGGTATAGCGCAGGTTAAAGAGAGCCAGCGGCAGAAATTTATCGTACCAGTCCGCATCGCCACTCAGCGAATCGATGCGCTTATTCTCATCGGTTGTCTTAAGCTGATCGGTGCTGGTCATGTAGCCGGCGCCCGCTGAAATCCGGCCGCTGAAGCCCTCGGATTTTTCCGCCGGGCCGGCAGCTAAAGCGCTTGCCCACGAAATCAGAAATACGCCCAACAACGTCGTCATTAAAGTTGATTTTGGCATCCACAATCCTTTCACTGAAAAAACCAGAATTCATTTTAGCGACAGACTGAAAACAACCGATATCCGATTTCACCCGGGGCCCAAAAGTGTCATCCTGCCGAGAGGCTTTTAATACATTTAAATCTACATTTCAATCCGATTGGACGAATTCCTTTACTTCGAGCGTTTCAATCTTTATAATGAGCTCAATCGCAAAGATTGCCATTTAGGCATTAAGGCTTAAATTATTGTAATTATGGACGAACAAATCATAACGGCAGACGAGACGACCCGAACCGGTCGGTCCCGCAGCCGGCGGCGCCTGTTATTGAATATCGGGCTATCGCTGGCGGTGATTGTGGCCGCTATCATCGGTGCCGCCTATATCACCAAGACCGCACCCAAAGCGCGTCGGCGGCCGCCTGCCAAAATAGCGCCACTGGTTGAAGTGGCCCAGATACAGCCCGGCATTCACAATGTTGCCGTTCAGGCAATGGGTACTGTCGTACCGGCTAAAGAGATCGTTCTTGAATCGCGCGTATCCGGCGAAATCGTTGCGCTTCACCCCCAATTTACGGTCGGCGGTTTTTTAGAAAAAGGATCAGAGGTTTTACGCATCGATCCGCTCGATTATGAATTGGCCGTCACGCTGGCTCAGGCCAGAGTAAAGGACTCGGAAAGTATTTTAAAAGTTGCTGAAGAAGAGGCTGCAGCAGCTATTGAGGAGTGGCGGCTGCTGTATAAAAACAACCCACAAAACGCTAAAATTCCGGCATTGGTCGCCAAAGAGCCACAGCTGGAAGCCGCTCGCGCCAAACTGGCTGCCGAGAAGGCTGACCTGCAAAAAGCCAAACTCGATCTGGCCAGGACCCGAATCAAGGCCCCCTTTAATGCCATCGTCCGCAACAAATTTGTTGATATCGGCTCTCAGGTATCCGGCCAGGAGCAGCTGGCCGAGTTGATCGGCACGGATGTATACTGGATCCAAGCTTCGATTCCCGTGGATCGTCTCAACTGGATCACCATTCCGCGTCAATTCACCGAAACCGGCTCCAGCGTTCGTATCTTCCACCGCAACGCACATGAACATAGCGGTACAGTCATTAAGTTGCTCGGAGATCTGGAACAGGAGGGCCGCATGGCGCGGGTCCTCATTGAGGTCAGAGACCCTTTGGGATTGCGCCGGAAGGGAAAAAAACAGCTACCGCTGTTGATTGGAGAGTATGTGCGCCTTGAAATCTCCGGACGACAGTTAGACAATGTATACCGTATCCCCCGCAATGCGCTGCGCGACAGCAACCGTATCTGGGTGGCCTCGAGCGAAGACACGCTTAAAATTCGCGAGGTTGACATCCTGTGGCGTGACAGCGAGACGGTTTTGTTCAGAGACGGCCTCCAGCCGGGCGACCGTCTGATCGTATCAGAGCTGCCCACCCCGGTTGACGGAATGGCCGTGCAGATTGCCCGATAAGCTCCGCGACTTTCTCAAACCGCCAGGCAAAGCTATTTATGCAAATGAAAACAAACCCGGAAAAAAATATATACCGCGGCCCCCTTGCCTGGATGGCCGGTCATTCGGTGGCCGCCAACCTGTTGATGGCCGTATTTCTAATTGGCGGGCTCTTCTGGGCAATGCAGATCAAAAAGGAAGTGTTTCCTGACTTTGAACTCGACATCGTCAGGATTACCGTACCGTATCCGGGTGCCAGTCCTGAGGAGGTTGAACGCGGCATCGTCCTGGCCATAGAAGAGGCTGTAAATGGACTCGAGGGTGTAGAGGAGATTACCGCCACTGCCGGCGAAGGCCTGGGCAGGGTCAATGTGGAGATTATAGAAGGCGAAAACATCGAACGTCTGGCCCAGGACATCAAAAACGAAGTAGACCGCATCACCTCATTTCCGGAAGAAGCCGAGGAGCCCCGGGTGGTGATCGCAGAACGCAGACGTTCCGTGGTTTCGCTGGCTCTGTATGGTAATCAAAGCGAATGGATCCTACGTGAAGTGGCCGAAGATATCCGCGACCGGCTGTTGCAGGATCCGGACATTACCCAGGTGGAGATGGAGGGGGTGCGCAATTACGAAATTAGCATTGAAATATCCCAGGCAACCCTGAGGGCCTACAACCTGACCCTCGAAGAGGTTGCCGACCGAATCCGCCGGGCATCGGTGGAATTGCCTGCCGGCGCCATTAAAACCGAAAGCGGTGATATTCTGGTGCGTATGGTGGAACGGCGGGATTACGGAAAAGAATTCGGCAAAATTCCGATCATCACCGCCAATGATGGCACCCAGGTGCTGCTGGAAGATGTCGCCACGATCAAAGACGGCTTTGAAGAAACCGACAATTTTGCCACCTATAACGGCCAGCCGGCAGTTAAGATCCAGGTTTTTCGTGTCGGAGATCAGACCCCGATTTCGGTCTCCGACGCCGTCCGCCGGCAAATGGAAACCATTAATCAAATTCTACCCCCCGGGCTTGCGCTGGAGGCCCGCAATGACCGATCCGAAATTTACCGCCAGCGCATGAACCTGATGCTGCGCAACGGTTACCTGGGGCTCGGCCTGGTGTTTATTTTGCTGGCCATCTTTTTAGAGGCCCGTCTGGCTTTTTGGGTCAGCCTCGGCATACCCATTTCGATTCTGGGATCTTTTCTGTTTTTGACAATAATCGGATCATCCATCAACATCATCTCCATGTTCGCTTTTATTGTTACGCTGGGAATCGTGGTTGATGATGCCATTGTGGTCGGCGAAAACATCTATCACCATCGTCAGCGCGGGTTGCCCTGGTTTGAAGCAGCCTTGCGCGGAACCCGCGAAATTGCGATGCCCATCACGTTCAGCGTGTTGACCAACATGGTGGCCTTTTCCCCCATGTTTTTTGTTTCCGGTTTTATGGGCAAAATTTTCATTCATATACCCTTTGTGGTGATCAGTGTCTTTGCCGTGTCGCTGATTGAAAGTCTTTTCATTTTGCCCGCACATATCGGCCATCGCCGGCGATCCAATCCGGGCGGACCCATCGGCTGGCTGATGATCCAGCAGGCGCGCTTCAGCGAATTTTTCGGCCGCTTCATTCGCACCCGTTACGGGCCGTTTCTTGAACTGGCCCTGCGCAACCGCTATCTGACACTGTCCATCGGGGTGGCGCTGCTTATCATCACCGTGGCGTATGTCAAAAGCGGCCGGATGGGGTTTGAACTGTTTCCCAAAGTGGAATCCGACTACTCGCTGGCAACGGCCAAACTGCCATTTGGCACTGCGGTTCAAAAAACCGATCGCATACAGCGGCATCTGCTGGAGACCGCCCGGCAGGTGGCCCAGGAAAACGGCGGTGACCAACTGGTGCGCGGCATTTTTTCGGTTGTCAACGGCAACCTTGCGACTGTGCGCGTGTACCTGACGCCGCCGGATGACCGGCCGATCTCAACCGCCCGGCTGACCGAGTTGTGGCGGGAACGCGTCGGTAAACTTTCCGGTCTTGAATTTCTCAAATTCGAATCCGATGCCGGCGGGCCGGGCCGCGGTGCGGCCATTTCGGTGGAATTGAGTCATCGGCGCATCGAGGTCCTGGAAAAGGCCAGCGCAGATCTGGCAGCTGCTCTGGGATTTTTCCCCAGCGTCACGGACATTGACGATGGATTTTCACCGGGCAAGCAACAGATTGATTTTCAGATCAAACCGGAGGGCCGCAGTCTGGGGCTGCGCTCCCGGGAGGTCGCCCGCCAGGTTCGCCACGCCTTTTATGGTGCCGAAGCACTGCGCCAGCAACGGGGGCGCAACGAAGTCAAGGTCATGGTGCGGCTGCCCAAAGAGGAGCGTGTCTCTGAATACAATCTTGAGCAAATGATTCTGAGGACGTCCGCCGGCACAGAGGTGCCTCTGAATGAGACCGTAACCATAAAGCGCGGCCGGGCCTACACCACCATCGACCGCCGCAACGGACGCCGCATCGTGACCGTGGCAGCGGACGTCAGACCCCGTAGCAAAACCGATCAAGTGCTGCAATCGATGATGGGCGATACCCTACCGGCACTGCAAAAAAAATATTCAGGCCTGACATATAGTTTTGAAGGCAGGCAGGCCGACAGACGCGAGAGTATGAGCAGCCTGATGATCGGTCTGATGATGGCCTTAGTCGTCATCTATGCCATGCTGTCGCTGCCGTTCAACAGCTTTATCCAGCCAATTATCATCATGCTGTGCATTCCCTTTGGCATTGTGGGCGCCGTGATCGGGCATTTGATCATGGGTTACAGCCTAAGCGTGATGAGTATGTTTGGTGTCGTGGCCCTTTCCGGCGTTGTGATCAACGACTCGCTGGTGCTTATCAATTTTTCCAATCACAACCGCAAAGCGGGGATGACCGGGCCAGAAGCCGTCCTCGGCGCCGCTATTCAACGTTTTCGGCCGATTATGTTGACCACTCTGACCACGTTCGGCGGCTTGGCGCCCATGATTTTCGAAACATCCCGCCAGGCCCGCTTTCTCATTCCGATGGCCGTTTCCCTGGGATTTGGAATTGTCTTCGCTACGGTCATTACCCTGGTTCTGGTGCCCTGTTTTTATACAGTGGTTGAAGATTTGCGTCAGGTAGCCGGCAAACGCGATCATCGCCTTGCCGACCAGAGCCGACACCCGGACAGGTTGATTTCCCGTCGACCCTGAGAAAATAAAAACCAATTGATTTGACAACCGATTTGCCGGTCTTATTTTAATATTAACAGAGCAGGTGACGCTTCTGCAGCCTACAGACCTTCATCTGTTCTCCTCCTTAACGGGCGACTCTAACGAGCCGCCCTTTTGATTTTTTTCGGACTGAATTTAAAGCTACCAACTGGCGTTTGAAGTTGGTTTCACATGAATATATGCACCAATTGCCTCTTTTAGTCCGGTAAAGCCCCACCAAAAACAACCCATTCTTTTGCCAACACGACAATTTGATGTGCCGCACCCCAAAAAAATAATCCTTCATTTTTTATTAGGGTTTTGACTTCTAGTCGGACTTTCTGTATGCTGGGTTGAACTCCAATGAATCATAAAACCAAAAAACGTCAGCGACGCTTGGAATAGCTTAAACGTAACCGCTAAAAAAGGACCTGGAGCCATGAAAGAATTGATCAGCGAAATTGCGCGCGCACTTGTTGACAACCCGGAACAGGTAACGGTCACTGAAGTCGAAGGTGGACAGGCGTTGATATTGGAGCTTAAAGTCGCGAAAGAAGATATGGGCAAGATCATCGGTAAGCATGGCCGCACAGCCCAGGCGATTCGCACGGTACTGAATGCTGCTTCCGGTAAGGCCAAAAAACGCGTTATTCTCGAAATTCTGGAATGATCATCTCTGAGCCATTTGTATACAGTGCCGGGGATCATATCGATTTACCTGAATAGTAAACCGGTTCGGTCTAGATTCGTCAAAGAAGAGATCCGTTTGACAAAATAGTAAAGGCATTCCTCTGTTTTAAGGTGGGATGCTTTTTTTGTCTCCAGCAACCGATTCGGCCCTTTATCAGCCGCTGATCGGCAAAAATGCGAGCAATCATTCCAAAAAAATAAATAAAAATTATAATATGACTTGCATTTAAATTCTTTCTCTTATAAGAATTTTTTTCAGAAAACTGCACCAACCTATCGGGAAATGGGTTCGAGGCGTTTTATGGGTAGATGTGCCCCGCATCTTTATTCCCGACCCACCCGTAACAGGCGGATGTTAAATTCAGAGAACCACGTTCGAAGGAAGCCGGTCGGTTGAACCAGGCGAACATGAGACCGGCGGAAAGGTTATGAATAGAATGGCGACACCCGCACTCAAGGTCGAAGACATCCACAAAAGCTTCGGCACCATCAAAGTACTGAGGGGCATATCCATAGAGGCCTACGAGCAAGACGTCATATCCATTTTGGGCAGCAGCGGTTCCGGTAAAAGCACCCTGCTGCGCTGCATTAATCTTCTGGAAACACCCACTGCTGGAAAAGTCTACGTCAAGGGCGAGCTCATTAAAATGCAGGAGTTGCGCTCGGGGGAGCGCAAGGCTGCCGACCGCAAACAGGTAGAACGCATCCGCTCCAAGCTGGCGATGGTCTTCCAGCAGTTCAATTTATGGGCCCATATGACGGTCATCCAGAATGTGATGGAAGCACCCGTCAATGTATTAAAAGTTTCCAAAGCCGAAGCACAAGAAAGGGCTGAAAAATTATTGCAGCGGGTCGGCCTGTATGAACATCGCAACTATTACCCGGCCCATCTATCGGGCGGTCAGATGCAACGCGCGGCCATTGCGCGGGCCCTGGCCATGGAGCCGGATATGCTGCTCTTTGATGAGCCGACGTCCGCCCTGGATCCGGAGCTGGTGGGCGAAGTGCTGAAAGTCATGCAGGATTTAGCAGAAGAAGGACGCACCATGCTGGTGGTCACGCATGAAATGGGATTTGCGCGTAATGTTTCCAGCCGGGTCATCTTTTTAGACGAGGGCCTGGTTGTGGAAAATGGACCCCCGAAGCAGGTTTTCGAACATCCCAAGTCCGATCGCTTCCGGGAATTTTTAGTCGGCGCTTTTTAATGGTCCGTTTAGTTTAGCGATTTTAAAAACCAATTCTCTGGCAAAATGGCACCTGCACCAACAAAACGATATCACAATACCAATGCCATCAGGCTGGGCGCTCTCTTGATGGCTGTGGTGATCTGGATCGCATTCATGGCTCCGGCTTCCGCCGCTGATTGGAAAAAAATTAAAATTGGCACCGAAGGCGCCTACCCCCCATGGAATTATTTTGATGAATCCGGCAAACTGGTCGGATTTGAAATCGAGCTGATCAAAGATCTGTGCGGGCGCATGGATGCCGAGTGCGAAATCGTTACCCAAAAATGGCGCGGTATCATCGAGGGACTGAATAAGGGCAAATATGACGCCATTATAGCGGCCATGTCCATCACCGAATCGCGCAAAGAAAAGGTCACATTCTCACGCAGTTATGCCGATACGCCCAATATATTTGTGGTGCGCAAGGACAATCCCCTGGCCAATTTCCAATCCGAGCTCGAGCATTTGACGCTGGACGATATCAGTCCCGTGGAACAGAAAGCGCTGGATGCCCTTCTCAATGCCTTTACAGGTAAAGTCATCGGTGTGCAGGTCGCGACGATCTTCCAAAAATTTGCCGATGCCTATCTGGGAGAGCATTCAGAAATTCGCATCTATGATTTCCAGCACACCGTTGACCTGGAGCTATACCAGGGGCGCCTGGACGCATTGGTCGGGGGTATGGCCTACTGGGCGCCGGTGCTTAAATCCGAACAGGGTAAGGAGTATCAGATCATCGGCCCCCAGATGACCGGCGGTCCTTTTGGCAGCGGCATTGGCGTGGCCGTCCGCAAAACGGATCAGGAGCTGGCCGACATGTTTTCAAAGGCCATTAACGCAGCGCTGCGTGACGGAACCATTAAAAAACTGGCCATCGAGTGGTTTACATTCGACACTTCAGCACCGCAATAGCGGTTTTGATGATAGAACCCTAACCGAATTCGCTTATTCATCTTAATTACAGGAAAGCTGTATGTCTCAGGTCGTTGCCTATTTTCCGCTGATCCTCAAAGGATTTCTGCTGACCGTGGAAGTCGCACTATTATCCCTGCTGATTGCTGTTTTGCTGGGATTGATCGGGGCAGTGGCCAAGCTTTCCAAATCCCGCATTGCCAAAGCGATTGCCGGCACCTATACCACCATCATCCGGGGCATACCCGATCTGGTCCTGATGACCCTTATCTTTTTCGGCGGCCAGATTCTGGTCAACAATATCGGTGAAAAACTGGGCTGGGATTATATCGATGTGGACCCCTTTATCGCCGGTACCCTCACCATCGGTTTTATTTTCGGGGCCTATTTCGCGGAGTCCTTTCGGGGCGGGATATTGGCCGTAGCACGCGGAGAAATCGAGGCCGGATACGCCTTTGGCATGACACCGTTTCAGGTTTTTTTCCGGATAACCCTGCCGGCCATGGTGCGGCATGCGCTGCCGGGAATCGGCAATAACTGGCTGGTGATGGTCAAGACCACCGCACTGGTTTCGGTGATCGGCCTGCAGGATATGGTTTACAACGCCGGCCTGGCCAGCGGCTCCACCCGCAAACCGTTTACATTTTATTGCGTGGTGGCCTTTTTGTTTCTGGTCATTACGGGCTTTTCCGATGTCGGTATGCGATGGCTCGATAGAAAGTACAGTGTTGGGGTGCGCAAAGCTTGACCCGTATTTTTCATGAATATTTTTTCTTTTAATAGAAAGCCATGATATCTGCGGGTTGTACAAAATTATGGTAGTAAATTACCGATAGTAGCGGTACCTGAAATTTTAAAACCAAGGGCCCAAAAATATTCACCCTCCGGGCGAGCCGGAGGCTTCCATCTACTGCGTTATTAAGGCCGAGGCATAGTTCACTATTGCCTCGCCCTTAAGTGCCTTGCATATGAAAGCCTCCGACTCGTGAAAAATGCAGGCAAACGTTTTATGGATGTTCAGGTCATCATAGATAATTTGCCGTTATATCTTCAGGGGCTACGAACCACTGTCGTTTTGGTTTTCTCCTCGCTTTTGTTGGGGTTGCTCCTGGCGATACCGATTGCCCTGCTGGCGACATCAAAACGCAAATGGATCAGCGCATTGCCCAAGGCCTATATCTATTTTTTCCGGGGCACCCCGCTGCTGGTCCAGATGTTTATGATCTACCACGGCATGGGGCAGTTTGAGGCGGTGCGCGAGAGTTTTTTGTGGGTCGTCTTCCAGCAGGCCTGGGCCTGCGCCCTGGTGGCCTTTGCGCTGAATACCGCCGGCTATACGGGCGAAATCCTGCGGGGCACCATCGAGCAGACCCCGTACGGCGAAATCGAAGCCGCCAGGTCGGTGGGCATGTCCAATGCCCTGATTTACCGCCGTATTATACTGCCCAGCACCTTCAGACGGGCCCTGCCCGCCTACGGTAACGAAGTCATCTTCATGCTTCACGGCAGCTCACTGGCAGGATTGATCACCATTGTCGACCTGTTCGGTGCGGCCAGAATCGTCAACGCCCGCAATTTTGTGCCGTTTGAATCCTTTATCGCCGCCGGAATTTTCTATCTGGCCATCACGTTTATGATCGTCTGGGGATTTAAAAAAGCCGAACATTACTGGCACGCCTATCTGCGCCCGCGCGAATCTTAAACTTCCCCGCCGCAATACCTCACCAGTTCGACTTCAATATCTGATAAGTACGAACCTTTTTATGTCCAGCGAACGGAATGAATTATCAGTTTGCCTCAGGCGGATGCACTGTTTGAATGCATTAGGGAGCGTTGCGAAAGAACAACAGATCGCCTCAGAACTTTTTAGCGCCATGATACTGAATTTAAAGTCAGCGCTTATATTAAAAACGGGCTTTGTTCTTTCGGTACGCCCCCTTATGTATGAGTTTGCATCGCGCCCTGGGCGGGTCTGATAATTTATGTAGCGACCGCATCTGCAAATTGCATACGACATACACGACAGTATCCGAGAATTTTGATTCGGTTTTTAATCTTCTATGAATATTGGCGGACCATAGAGCATTAGATGCATTTTTTAGATATGTTCTAAAAGTAAAGGGGGAGTTGGCCTCCCCCTTTACGAACAAATTATAATTTTCTGGATATACCTATTGGCCGTACACGTCGAACGTAAAGTATTTATCCTGGATTTTCTTATACGTCCCATCCGCCCGGATCTGCTCGATGGCTTTGTTAAGGATTTCCACCAGATCCTTGTCTTGCTTGCGGCATGCTATCCCGATGCCTTCGCCAAACCATTTTTGGTCAATCAGATCCGGCCCGACGAACTCATAATTCTGTCCCTCGGGTTTTTTGAGAAAACCCTCGCTTATCACAACACTGTCGGCCAGCAAAAAATCGACGCGTCCAGCCGCCAGGTCCATATAAGCCTCGTCCTGGGTGGCATACCGTTTGATTTTCACATCTTTTCCGTAATTATCGGTAATGTAATTGTCATGGATGGTGGCGCGCTGCACACCGACAGTCTTACCTTTGAGTGTTTCCGGCGAAAATTCTTTGACCGTGCCCTTTTTGGTAACAAATTTGGCGGGTGTCTGATAATATTTGTTGGTGAAAGCGACTTTTTTCTTGCGCTCCTCTGTAATGGACATGGAGGCAACAATGGCATCGTATTTGCGAGCCAGCAATGCCGGAATGATCCCGTCCCAGTCCTGGGCCACCAGTTTGCACTCAGCGCCCATGGCGTTACACAGCGCCATGGCGATGTCGATGTCAAAGCCCTCCAGTTTGCCGTCGGCCGTTGTATAACTGAACGGCGGGTAAGCCCCTTCCACGCCGACACGCATCTTTTTCCAGTCTTTGGCCTGGATGGTTCCGGCCGCAAATACCAATGCAATCATGGTAAATAACACTATAAGCTTTTTCATATTTCCTCCTTTTTGATGTGGGCCAAACTACCTGCGGTTTTGGTTGAATTCGGGTGATGGTGTCCCGATTTTCGTGCGGCAGTTCAACCGCCATTGAACCGTTAATAATTAAAGAACAACGTCCAATTCATGATTTAACGAAAATAAAAAAAAAGCATGGTTCTGTCAAACGAAAAAGAAGATCTGCACCCCCAGACAGGTATGTGGCTATTTGTAGCTCACATTCACCGGGTAAAGATCCAGCAGCACGGTTACGATGTGCGAGGCCTTCTTCAACTACATGGGGTTCATTTAAATGGTTTCAGCGACGTCTATTTCAGACTTCCCTTTTTGGACATTTCTGCAAAGATGATTAGATTGAGGTATTTAATATTTGTGAAATGGGGGGCAGCTCAATGAATTTGGCTCGAAAGATCAGTCTGGTATTTGCAGCGGGAGTATTAGGCGGTTTACTCAATAGTCTGGCGGTTTGGGCTTTCGGAGAGTTCGGCATTACAGCGGCAGCAGGGGTAAAAATAGCGCCCAAGCTTTCGGCTGGGTGGCTGTATCCACGACTGGTATGGGGTGGCATCTGGGGAGCCCTTTTTTTGCTGCCGATGATGCAAACACGCATCTGGTCCCGCGGCTTTATTTACAGCCTGGGCCCAACCCTGGTTCAGCTTTTTGTGGTATTTCCGATGAAAGCCCAAAAAGGCGCGATGGGTCTCGAGCTGGGCATGCTCACACCCATTTTTGTGGTAGTGTTTAATGCCATCTGGGGTTGGACTGCCGCCATATGGCTGCGCTGGACGGGCAAATAGCCAATCGTTTACCATTAGAAGACAGATCAGACCGCTAGCCGTATGACAAACGAATTATGCACACCGTTTGAAAAACCGCTTTTTTTAAAAATGTTGTCTTATCCCACACTCACGGCATCGCTTGATCTAAAATAGCCGGTAATTATCTGGCGTATTTTCCCGCATATTCTATCTTGACAAAACCCGCTTTAGAGCACCGATCATAAGAATGATCAGAAAAAAGCTTGACAAAACAAGACGACCGGTCTATTTTTATCGGGAACTTAGCTTTTAATCGGGAGACCATTCAATGCCATTAAATACCAGAGACCGGATCATAGAGACCGGTGCTGCCATTATCCATCGTAAAGGATTTAACCACACCGGTATTCAGGAAATACTGACCGCCGCCGGAGTGCCCAAGGGATCTTTTTATAATTATTTCAATAGCAAAAACGATTTCGGGCTTGCAATTGTAGATTATTTTTCAGGCCACTTCAGGCAAATTGCCAGCCAAACGCTGGATGATACCGCCATCTCGCCGCTGAACCGGATTTATCAATTTTTAACAGCTTTTATGCAACATTTTGAATCCCAAAATTATACCGGCGGCTGCCCGATTGGCAATTTAGCCCAGGAAATGGGGGATTTAAACCCGGAATTTCGAGCAAAACTCAAAGAATCCATCGATAGGATGATCGATGCGTATTCACAGGTTCTGGCAGCAGCGCAGCAGGACGGTAAGATACCGAAAAGTTTAGATATAAAAGACACCGCCAGCTTTATTGTCGCTGGCTGGCATGGTGCCATTATCCAGATGAAGCTAACCAAAAGCCTGACACCCCTGAAAAACCATCGAAATTTTATCTTTGATCATGTTTTGAAGAAATGAGCATTTAATTTAAACCGATAGGCCGTAGTGTTTTAAGCCTGCAAGTGGATTATTAATTAGACCGGTCGTCTTGAAATATGATTTGTTGAGATTGAAAAAGTGCCTATCCATATCCATATGACATTGCAGGCTGGAAATATGCGTCCAGAATGATTTATACCGCATAGCATCATAATAAACCGCAGGAAGCGGCCATCTCCATCATCACCTGCGACGATATGGTGCCGTGGCTGCCGGGTCTGGAGGTTATAGCAAGATGAAGTCCGATGACACGTCACAAAAAGAGAACAGGATAAAAACGTTAAAACCCGGGCGGCATACCGCAAAGATCAAAAACCTGGTGGATCGCGTGCTCGATGGTCCCGGGCAATTTGATCCCCAAATGCGTCGGTCAGTGGCTCAGAAAGTTGCCGCGCACGCCGGCGCTCTGTCAAAAGACGACGTCCAACTGCCGCCGGAAATCAACAGCTATGTCGACAAGATTGCCCTGCATGCTTACCGGGTGACCGATGCGGACATCGAGGCCCTGCGCGCTGCCGGATACTCGGAGGATGTCATTTTCGAGATGACCGTCAGCGCGGCCCTGGGCGCCGGCATGGCCCGGCTGAAGAGCGGCCTGACGGCTTTGAGGGGAGGTGAAGATGCGGCTTAAAAAAATCGAAAACGGCCAAACGATCTCCAAAAAACTGATCCTGGCCCTTATTGGCCTTAAGCTCGGCGAACGCGCTCCGGACGTGCTTCGAACGGTATGGTATCGTCCGGATTTTTTCGGCAAACACTACGGCCGCTACCTGAATGCCGTCATGCGTGGCCCCTCTGAATGGTCTGTGGGTGAGCGCGAGCTGTTCGCCGCCTTTGTATCCCGCTTAAACGAATGTGCTTTTTGAACCGGTGCCCATGGCGCGGTCGCGTCGAAGGCATTGGGCGATGAGACCCGTCAGGCAGTTCTGACTGACTGGCGCACCGCTCCGATTAGCGCAAAGCTACGGGCGGCCCTGGAACTGATAGAAAAACTGACCCTCAGGCCGGGTGAGGTGAATTCCGATGATATGGATGCCCTGCGGGCCGTAGGCCTCAGTGAAGCTGCCATCGAAGATGCCATTCATGTGACGGCCCTGTTTAACATTATCGACCGCATTGCCGACGCCCTGGGCTTTGACATTCCCAGCGATAGCGGCTTTGCTAATATGGCGGAAGTATTACTAAAAAGAGGCTATTAAAAGAGATATTTGTATGAATGATTAATCCTCACGCAGACCCGCCCGCCTTGCCTTTTTCGCATGGCGGGCGTGGGCCGCAAAGTCGCCAAGAAAAACATCCAATGATTTTTTTAGTCTATTTGTGACCTTCGCGGGCTTCGTGTTCTTTGTGGTGAAAACAAAAAATTTATATAACCACGAAGGCCACGAAGAACACAAAGAATTAATGCTTTAAACAAAAAAAGTCTTTGCGCCTTAGCGTCTTTGCGTGAGTAACACTAGAATTAGATTTATTCCGCTATTCATCCTTAGTGTTTTGGTCCACATGTAATTTTCTTCGCCTTCTTTTTTGATGCTTGACGCTTTTAGATGCCGGTCATAATTTTAGTGCACTTATTGCTTGTAAATTGAAGGATAGAAAAATGACGCCCTACAAAAACAAAACCAAAGACGAACTCATCAATGAATTAAAGGCCATTAAAAAGCAAATCAAAGAGCAGGCGAATTCTTATGAAAAAGAATGCAAACTACACGACCATGCAGAAGAAGAACTCCGTCTGGCCAAGGTGATCATCGATAACAGCCCTGTGGTTCTGTTTCGCCGGATGGCCGGCGATAAACCCCGGTTGGTGTATGTTTCCGACAACATTCGTCAGATGGGATATACCCCAGAGGATTTTATAGAAGAAAAAATTCTTTTCCGCGAAATCGTCCACCCCGATGACATGGATCGCCTTGCAGAGGAAATCCAGCATTACGCCGAAGAAGATGCCGAAGAATACACCCAGCTTTACCGGATTATGACCAAGGACGGCCAGGTCCGCTGGGTGGAGGACCAGACCTCGGTGGTGCGGGATGCAGACGGCAACAAAATATTTAACCAAGGCCTGCTGGTGGATATTACCAGCCGCAAGCTGGCAGAAGAAGAAGTGCGCAAAAGTGAAGAAAAGTTTCGCCGCATTGTCGAAACCGCCGGCGAAGGCTTTATTCTAATGGACGAAGACCTGACCATTATCGATGTTAACGAGGCTTACTGCCGGTTGCTCGGTTATTCCCGGGAAGAAATTCTGGGTAAAACCCCGATTGACCTGGCCACTGAAGAGTACAGGCAATTCATGCTGGCCAACCGGGAGGAAATTCTGGCCAAAGAATATCGGCAATTCGAAGGAACCATGGTGGCCAAAGACGGCCGTCATGTGCCGATTTTAGTGCACGGCAGCACCCTTCGCGGTGATCAGGGAGAAATCATCGGCAACATGGCGTTTGTCACCGATATGACCGAGCACAAAAAAGCCCTGGCACTGGCCGGTGAAGTTCAAAAAAGCCTGCTGCCCCAGAGCAAGCCGGATGTGCACGGTCTGGATGTGGCCGGCCGCAATGTATCCTGTGATGAAATCGGCGGGGATTATTTTGATTTTCTGTGGCGACGCGAAAATCCGGATGGCCCTTTCAGTGTCGTGGTGGGCGACATCACCGGTCACGGGGTGGATTCTGCTCTGTTGATGACGTCGGCCCGAGCATTTTTGCGTATGCGTGCCTCTCAGCCCGGCACCATATCTGATATCGTCAGCGCCATGAACAGCCACCTGACGCAGGATGTACTTGAAACCGGGCGCTTTATGACTCTTTTTTATTTAACCGTAGATCCGCAAAAAGACCGCATCGACTGGGTGCGCGCCGGCCATGATCCCGCCCTTTTATACGACCCCCAACAGGACGAGTTTGAGGAATTAAAGGGCACCGGTATGGCGCTGGGCGTCAATGACGCCTTTAAGTATCCTGAAAACCGCCACGAGGGTCTTACAAACGGACAGATCATTGCCATCGGCACCGACGGCATCTGGGAAGCCTTTAATAAGCAGGGTGCCATGTTTGGTAAAAACCGTTTTAAAGAAATCATTCGCCAGAACGCGGCGGCGGGCGCAGATGATATCCTCAATGCCGTATACAAGGAAATCAATCAATTCATCGAAGGTCAAAAAACAGAAGACGATATTACGCTGGTCATCATAAAGGTGAAAAAACCGTAACAGAATCACGATCCCCTTCCATCGGCAGGATATTTACATGCCTGCCGGGCTAAAGCGTTAAGGAGGAATAATGGCCCTTGAAATCATTCGCAGTATGCTGGCATGGTGCACGGTCATCAACTGGGGCTTGCTGCTAATATGGCTTGTATTTTTCATCGGCGCCCACGATTGGATGTACCGCATCCACAGCAAATGGTTTAAAATCCCCGTTGAAAAGTTCGATGCCATTCATTATGGCGGCATGGCGTTTTTCAAAACAGCGGTCATCCTATTCAATTTGGTGCCCTATCTGGCCCTGCGCATTGTGGGGTGATTTAAATGCATTCATTCGAATTGTTCTGTGTACCTTCCAGAAGGCTATGAAACTTGAAAGATTTGAGCCAGCGTGCCGGTTTTGAAGAACCCATCAGCACCAGGTCATGCATCCGTCCAGCTTACCCGGGCTGTTCCAATGGCCAGCCATAGAATATATGCGGTCCCATCACGCGCAAAATCGATTCGACAGAAGGTACAATATTGAGCAGCGTACTGGAGATGGTTGCACACAGGAGCATGATGAAAAAAAAGCCGACCATTATGCCGCTTAGAAACTTAAGCGTATCCCTGTAACCGTGGGACCATTGTATAAAAAATCAATTCTCGATTTTGATGACCACCAGGGTAACGTCATCTTCTAATTCTGCTTGTTGTTGAAATCGTTTCAGCTCGTTTAAAACAGTGTTTAAAATCTGCTTCGCTTCGGCATCTTTATTTTGACGGACGATCTTGGCAATGCCGTCCTTTCCAAACATCCTGCCTTGCGGATTGCGCGCCTCCAAAATGCCGTCGGTTGCCAGCACAATAATCTGGCCTTTTTTAATATTCGACTTTATATTTTCCCGATACATCAAACTGGCATCCACACCCAGAGCCACACCGGGACCGTTTAATTCTTCAACCGTATCTGTTTGAGGGTCATAAATCAGAGCTGGGGCATGACCGGCCCTAACCCATTTAATGATTCCCTTCGGTTGATCGACGACCAGATAAAATAAACCCATAAACTGGCCGGATTCTTCGACATCAGAGACCAGCTGGCGGTTCACATCCGAGATAATGTCTTTGAGGCTTCCCTTCAAAGCGATGCGCTGACGCAGGGCGGCACGGACGGTGGCCATCAACAGGGCAGCCGCAATGCCGTGGCCGGAGACATCGCCGATCGCCACACCCAATTTTTCATGATTCCCCTCACTGAAAACGTGGTAATCGAAATAATCTCCACCGGTTTCATCGCAATAGATACTTTGACCGGCAATATCAAGGCCTTTAAAATCGGGGCGGCTTTTCGGAAGGAGGTTCTGTTGAACCTCTTTGGCCAGATTCAAAGATTGGCGCATGCGGCGGTGTTCTTTTATACGCCGATCGACTTTGTCATATCCTTCTGATGCAATATAGCAATCCGCATCTTGATGGTATTGATATTTGGAAACGGTAGCATTGGAAGGATGACTGCATCGGCATGCCGCCTGCGAATGGCGGGTTGATTCCTCTGCCACGCTTAACGTCGTGTTTGCCATGGTCTACCTTTGCGTATGGGTGATGAACAACTACACCCGGTTGCCTTGATGGGGGCATCGCTTTCGACTCTGGCTGCAGCCGGTTTCTGATTTGATTCCATCGGGCATTCGACTTGATTTGGTGCCGCCTGCAGATGGGTTCCCAGAAGCGCATCCGCTCTGGCCTTCATATGACCGGCCGGCTGGTCCTTGACAAACTGACCGATGATGGCCGCCGCGCGCATTTTTTTCGCATCGATTCTTTCAGACCGCGCCATCGCGCTAATACTCTCCAAACAGGGGATGCAGCCCGAAGCCACAGCCGAGCCTAAAGCCACGAGTAATTGGGTTTCGGTGTCGAGGCCTTTGGTAAAGGGTTTCATTTTCTAATACCTCCTTCCAAACGGGTTCCAGATTTCTTATCTTTTGTCCCATGGCTGCGTTACAATCCGCTTCAAAATGCTCACGTACTATCGTGTCCGCTCCACTTTTGAACCGAATGGCGCCTTGCCCTGAAACAAAATCTAAGTTTCTGAAACCCGTTTAAGCTGTTCATCATAAATAAAGGATTAGTTTTGTCACGTTATAATACATAACGCATAAAAGAGGTTATGATCCAATTTATCCAGAACTCCATTTAAAAGCTATTCGCCCTGAACAGTTCACCTTTTTGGTGGAGCGCTTTGATAAACAGGGCAATCTCTTCAGCGCCGTCAGCAACGCGGGTATAGCAGCGTTCGTGCTCCTTGGACGCATGAAATGCCAGCGCCGCGTTTAGATCGGTAAAGTCCACACCGGTTAACTCTTTACAGGAATGGCTACCGATCCTGGCATTCAGCCTGCCGATGAGTTCCTGCCCGGGGATGGCAATCGGAAAAACCCCGTCCAGGCCTTCTTCGATGTTTTGGCGACCGATTAAAAGCCCCAGGACCATCATGCCGGCCACATGAACGCCGCAGGTATAAGAGGACAGCATGCCGCCTAAAAAGGCAGTGGCAGATCGCGTCACCAGGGGCTCGTGCAGGCCCCATTCCTGCATAAATGCATCCACAATCACCTGGGTACAGCCGTCATAGCGTTTCATGTTTTCAAAGGCTTTTTCTCTGATGCGTGCAATCCACTCATCTCCATCCGGCAAGACAATCTCCGGGGACACTATTTTGGTATTCAATTTCTACCCTCCCTAATCTTTTTATTTAGCTTTTCTTTGCGGCTTTGCGGCTTTGCGTGAGACCTAAATCGGTTTCCTCGCTTCGATCGTAGCCGAGGTCACATAGTCCTCCAGGTTCCGACCCGGAAACCACTCCCGGATACTGTCACGGCTCTCAACCTTGGGCTGAATCTTGATATCTTCAAAGCCGGCTTCGGCGAGCATCGATTCAATAACGTCAATTTCTTCGGTGCCCCCGACACAGCCGGATATCAGCGATAGATCGTTTTTAATGTCAGCCGGCAGGGTCTGCAGGGCGACTACATCCAGAATCGCCAGGCGGCCACCGGGTCTGAGCACCCGCATGGCTTCGCGGAAAACGTTCATTTTTTCAGGGGAAAGATTGATCACGCAGTTGGAGATAATCACATCCACGCTGGCATCGGGCACCGGCAGGTGCTCGATCTCTCCCAACCGGAACTCCACATTTTCGGTGCCCAGCTTTACGGCATTTTGGCGGGCCTTGCTGACCATGTCGGCCGTCATATCCACACCAATAATGCGGCCGGATTCCCCCACTGATTTAGCCGCCAGAAAGCAATCAAAACCGCCGCCGCTGCCCAGATCTAGAACCGTCTCGCCGGGTTTCAAGGAAGCAATGGCCTGGGGATTGCCGCAGCCCAGCCCCATGTTGGCACCTTCGGGGGCGCTTTCCAGCTGCTCTTTGGTATATCCGAAGGCCTGTGACATTTTTTCAATGGATACCGGGTTCGCTCCGCAGCAGTCTGAAAGGGCATCGCAGCCGCAGTCGGAAGTTTTTTGACTGGCAATTTCACCGTATCGGCTTCTGACCGCTTGGCGAATTTCATCTGAATTTTTCGTTTTCATTTATTGTATCCTTTCTTTTTAATATTTCGACAACTATCGAATTATTTATCCAAAAAAATTTTAATCCTGTTAAAATGAAAAAAAATATTTCAATTCATCCAATATTTCCGGGTCCACCCAGCACTCGATGTTCTGCCCCCGGCGCTGGGTTTTAATCAACCCTACCTGTCGTAACTCTTTAATATGATGAGAAACCGTGGACGGAACGATATCCAGATCCTTGCCGATATCGCCCACACAGGCAGTATTGTCGGGCTCAAATATACCAATAGTGCCCGGCTTACAGCAGGTGGCCAGACTGAAGAAAATTTTTAGCCGGTTAGGGTTGGACAGCGCCTTAAAGATAGAGGCGTAGCGATTAAATTTGTTTTCATTATTCGACATATATCGAATTATAAAACAAATAAATTTTTTGTCAACAACTTTTTCAATTTTTTTTAGTTGCGCAGAATTTCTAACAGCTGCTGCTCTTTCCGTTTGCCGATAATATACTGGTATATGGACATGGGCAGGCAGGTGAAGGTAAATACAATTGAAAAAAGCAAGCCCCAGAATGAGGACAGGATGGCCTTGGCGATTTTGCTGCCCGGACCGACATAGGCCGGTTGAACAAAGATAAAGGCAATGATCAGTAATGTCAGACCGACACCCAAAAGTCTGTTCTTATTCATAATCCCCCCCGACTGCAAACTACTCCAATATGTGAGCAAAAATTATACCATCAACCATAAGGAATAATTTTATAATGTAATTACAAATAGATAGAACTTTGCTGGAAAATGGGCGGGAGGGGATATGTCAAATATTGTCAGCGATCGCAGCAATAAATGTCAGCCACCATTTTGAGGGTGTTTATCGCAGGCTTTTTTCATGGTCCAGCAGCCACTGTTTGCGCCAGATGCCGCCGCCGAATCCGACCAGTTTACCGTCGCTGCCGATCACGCGGTGACAGGGAATAATCACGGGCACCGGGTTTTTATTGTTGGCGTTGCCTACTGCTCGAAAGGCCTTGGGGCGGCCAATGGCGCGGGCCACATCACCGTAGGAGGCGGTCTGACCAAAAGGAATTTTTTTTAGCTGCCGCCAGACGGCTTTTTGAAAATCGGTTCCTTCCAGAAGTAGCGTTACGGTGAATTTGCGGCGTCGGCCTTTAAAATATTCATCCAGCTGCTGGATGCAATCTTTCATACAGGCTGGCAGGTTGCGATCCATTACGGATGGCGCTTTGTTAAAGGTAATCGTCAAAATGCCTTTCTGAGTCCCGACGATTTCAAAAGGCCCGATTTCAGACCGGTAGCACGTGGTGTATGTTTGCACAAATTTCTCCTTTGCAATGCGGAATTGCTTGATGATTACGCAATGGCTCACGCAAACCCGCCCGCCTCGCCCTGCTCGCATGGCGGGTATGTTTGCGGGCTGGGGCCGCTAAGCCGCAAAGAATCCTGGGCTTAAAATTAAAAGCTCTTGGCGCCTTTGCGAGAAGATTCAGACTTCCTCCCCTTCCTTGAGCGGGGTGTGACCGATTCCCGGCCAAATCCTCACCATTCCTAAGGCGGCCCGCAGGGTAATCCACAATGCGGTAATCAGCCAGATCCAGGTCAGGGCGCCGGATGCCGTTTCATCGAGCAGATAAATCGCGGCCGCACCGAAGGTCGTTGCCGCTATCATGACGTTGCGCAAGAAACGGAAATCGCCGGTTCCCCAGTGGATTCCATCGGTGGCAAATGCCAGGGCGTTGATGGGTTGACTAATAACCGCCACCAGCCAGGCGGAAAAAAAAATTTTTGTCGCCGACGGCGGCAGCAACAGCCGCATAATCCAACTCTGCCCTAGCAACATGCCTGCACTCAAAAAAATACCGGTGGCCAGGCTCCAAACACATACCAGCCGGGCCACACGCCGCGCCTGCTCCAGGCGGCCGGGGCCCAAAAAATAACCAATCAGGCTTTGCCCGGTGATGGCAAAGGCATCCAGAAAAAGCGCGGTAAACGCCCACACCTGCCGGATCGCCTGGTGGGCAGCCCCGGCATCTGCTCCGATGCGGGTGGCCGCCCGGGTGGTAAAAATAAAAAAAGCGGTCAGCAGACCGGTGCGCACAAACAGGTCACGCCCGATTTGAAACAGTTTTAGAATATCCCCCATCCGGAAACGATTTGGAGCTCCCAGACGGCGCAAGACCACCACCGTGACCCAGAGGGCGCCCACCCACTGGCTGATGACACTGGCCAGTCCTGCACCGAAAACGCCCAGACGCGGAAACGGTCCGTAACCAAAAATGAGCAGCGGATCTAAAATGATGTTTAAAAGGTTAATGCTGACAGCCACCCAGAAAGGGGTGCGCATATCCTGTAATCCCCTGAGAATACCGAAGACCGCCAGGCTGACCAGGACCGCCGGAGCCCCGAACAGGCGTACCTGTATATATTGGGAAGCAAATTCATGGACAGCACCCGTGGCGCCCATTACAGAAGATATGTGAGGTACCAGCGGCAGACCGCCGAGCATCATGAGAGCGCCGATGACCACGCTTAATGCAATGGCAAGACCTCCGATTTCAGCAGCCCGTTTTGATTCCTCCCGTCCATAAGACTGGGCCACTTCGGTCTGGGTCCCGATGCCTAAAAAATTAAAAACCCAGAAAATACTTGAAAGCGCGACTGTTCCGGCACCCAGTGCAGCCAGGGACTCTGCGCCCAGGCGCGCGACAAAAGCGGTATCCACCAGACCCGTAAATGGCTCTGCAACCAGTGACAAAAGCACCGGCAAAGACATGCCCAGCAAGGTCTTATGTGGTGACTTAACAAAAGGATGATCATTTTTTAGGTTGTTTTCGATCTTCACGCTGCGATCCACCAGATACCTTTGAAGGGGTTACAATCACATTAATATTCTGTGTTCCTTGCTTTTGATTCGTTACAAGTTTTCAGTGATAAATAAAATCGCCTGTGGGAGCAATAAAATAAATTCATTTGGCCGTTAAAATAATGAAACCTGGGGTTGTAAAGCCCGGACCGGGTCTGTTATTGTGTACTGCAAAATGACGATAAACGGATTTAAATATAACCTATTTTACTTCCAATTGAGTGTCGTAGCAGGTTAACTTAACGGGCGGAAAGGGCAAGCCAATGGACGAGCCAAAAGAAGTCACGATCCAGAATTACAAAGGATGGGAAGACTTTTATAAGATCGAAAAAAGCGCAAAACTGGATTTTTTCATGCGCGACGGGCGCATGCTGGATATTTTATTTTCCCAGCAGTTTGACCGGAAGTTTCTGGATAATATGTGCCAGCTGGCTACCCAGATCCGGCGCATGGCCCTGACCAAAGTGGGCGCCCGCAAATTGAGCGGCCTGCTGTCTCACAAGCGCGCCATGCTGTATTTCGTGCAGCCCTCCACGCGCACCTTTATATCCTTTTTAAATGCCTGCCATATCCTTGGGATGAAGATATCAGAAATCCGTGGCACCACCACCAGCTCGGAAGTCAAAGGCGAATCACAGGAGGACACCATTCGCACCTTTGCCAGCTACGTCAATTTGATCATCATCCGGCATCCCGAAGCCGGATTTGCCGAAAAAACCGCCTGGCTGCTGAATCAAAACAACCTGCCGGTGGCCATTATCAATGGGGGCTCCGGGCCCGATCAGCACCCCACCCAGGCCCTGCTGGATATCTACACCCTGGAGCGCTCGTTTCGCAATATCGGCGGGACGGACGGTAAAAAAATTGCCATGGTCGGAGACTTGAAACGCGGCCGCACCGTGCGCTCGCTCAGCTATCTGATGCGAAATTATAAAGATGTCACTCTGTATTTTGTGGCCCCGGAAGTCTTTCGCATGAAAGATGATATTAAAAGCTTTCTCAACAAGCATCATATCGAATTCCACGAAACCGATGATTTTGCCAGTGTCATGCCGCATGTGGATGCCATCTACATGACCCGCATTCAAAAAGAATATGCCGAAGCGCCTGCAGAAGAAAGCGATGTTTACCCGGAGTTTCATTTCACCAGAGAGCATCTCTCTGTGATCCAATCCCATTGCATCATCATGCACCCGCTGCCGCGCCGCTATGAAATCGAGATCGAAGTCGATAAAGACCCGCGCGCCGTTTACTGGAAACAGGAGCGCAACGGTATGTGGATGCGGGCCGCACTCATTTCGTACCTTTTCGGCGTGGATGATGAAATTGCGGCCGAATACCGCTAATAACATCTATCGAGCTGTTCTATTCGGTAAAATGGACGCCCTCCAAAAAATTGTGATAATTGATGGAGATATCCACTGGTTTATGATTTAGCTTTACTCTCAAATTTTATGAAATTTTTATCATCCGGGGAGACAAGGCTATGCTCGACCAAGTGCTACTTTACGCAGGTTCGTCATTTATTGCATTTTGGGGAACTGCCCATCTGTTTCCAACCAAGTCGGTTGTCGCAGGTTTTGGGGATATATCCGTTGATAACAGGCGCATCATAACAATGGAATGGATCGTTGAGGGTGTCGCTCTTATTTTTATGGGAGCGATGAATGCGATCGTGACTGCTATCGATCACACCAGCTCAATTTCTCTGGCAATATATTTTAGTTCAGCTGTTGCGCTGATTTCTTTGGCTGTGGTTTCATTTTTCACGGGATTTAAGATCAATTTTCTGCCATACAAACTCTGCCCGGTGATTTTCACTACATCTGCTGTGCTGATAATGCTTGGCGCGCTGCTATAGGCGTTATTGGGAAGATCGTTACCATTTCAAAATATGGCAATGGCGAATACGGTGGACTTGCTTTGCAGCCGGTATATTGAACGAGAAGATCAGATGATCACCGGAATACAAACAGCATGCCGGTGACCTGGACGACTTTTTTCACCCGAAGTAATCCGCATTAAATCTTATAGACTCTCTTCGGGCCGGTCGTCTCTTCGCGGGGCAAACGGGAAGCATGTTGCGCACTTGAACGATCACCTTTTTTTGCTTTTAACCGGGGCAGAATCCGTAGCAAAAGAAAAATGATCACAAATCCGATTAAGCTGAAGCCGATGAAGATCAAATTGTTCAAAGCGTCAACCCTTCTGAAAGTATATGAATTTGCGATGACCTGTAAAAAAGGGGGCACCACTATGAACTGCCCCCCTTTTTAAGGATGTACGTCTCATCAAGACTCTCACAAACTACCCAATATTATAACATAAATAAGCAACTAAATAAAGTCTCTTACCTGATTCTTTCACTGATCACCACCAGGTAAAAAACAGCGCATGCGCATTTTCACACCTAGCGCTGCTGTTCGGTCTCTTTTTTCAATTCTAAAGTATTTCTTGCAGATGCCAATAAGTTACTTAAGGGTTCTTAAAATGAAACTATTTTTACTCATACTGGGCATCGTGGTGCTGGCCTTAAACGTATTTTTGTGGTACTGGAAAAAACGCAGCGGCGCTGCAGACAATCGTAAGTCACCGAATAATCAAAAGAAATCGAATGCTTCAAAGACCGATTCGGCCGATTTTTTAAACACACCGGCCGCCGATGAATTAAAACAGGCTGCGGCCGCCGAACTGGGGATACCGGTTGAAAAACTGAATCGTATGTCTGTTGAGGAGATCGCCCATTTAGCAGCTGAAAAAGGATTGATCAATTAAGCAAAAATCCGATTAACATAGCTGGATCTTTACTGAAAAATGAAAAAGGGCCTTGTTTGACATTTAGATGGGTGTCACGCAGGGCCTTTTTTTTATCAGTAGATTGTAAGATTAACTTGACTAAATCATTCCTCATGATGATATTTCCTTATCACTTACTTACCCATCTACCTCTGTATTCAAAAAAGCGAATGCCATGAAAACATTAATAAATCGTAAAGGCAAATTCCGGCAGGCTATCGGTTTTTCTTTGGTGATTCTTGTTGTTCTTATGGGTTGCGCGGCTCAAAATTACGGCCGGCTGAACTCAGATAAAGAAGTTACAAAAGCTTTTCAAAACCACACGGTCCTACCGGATCACACGTATTACTATAGAGGTTCCCAGAGTCGACCTTTTGTCATCGCCGGCATATACAAAGATTTTGTGCTGGATTCACCGCTCTGGGTTGAAATTGATCCGAATTCAAAAGATTTCCGCACCCTGATAGATCGCGTATCACTTCAGGGTATGGGCAGCAACGTTCAGCCCTGGGGATTCACGATCATAGACAGCGCAGGCCGTGAAATAGGCGTCTGGTATTCAGCCATTCGGGCCGCGGCGGTGGATGTGGATGAAAATGGTCGAATCCTTAATTTATCGCCGCTAAGAACCGTAACGAGAGGGGATCAAGGCAGATAGATCTGAATTATCTTAAAAGAATTGTAAATATGAGAAGATCTCTCGTCACATTCAAGAACACCTTTCAAACAGACCTCACAACTCTAATAAATCAAGCTTGGGCCGGGACAGTTTATTCCATTACTTTCGTATAAATGTGCTCATTCCAATGGGGATGGGTATTTTGATATGCGATCGTGCAGTCTTCATGGTGATCATATACATAAATGTAAATTTTTTGTCCGCATTGGGTAAGGGTCCAAGGATTTATAGGTTCAAAAAAACCAGCTAAATCATCGGGTGTGATCCGGGTCCTATCGGGTATTGAAAAATAATCGGCAATCGTCGCTGCGATGTTATTGGCATCGGATTCGGCCCATGCACAGAATTGTTTGGGCCTGTATCGAATATAGCCCGGGATGTACATGGACGCTAAAAAAAATAGCCCAAATGCGATAAGCCCGATTCTGATTATGGTACCGACATTTGACTTTGGCTTTTCTTTTTCTTCCATAACATTTACTTTCCTGGGGCCGGCTCTTAGGGCAAAATCCGATTATCCCATTATCTTGATCTCTGAAGACTAGTGCTCATAGATGTTATCGGTTTAATAGAAGAAATTCTTTATAACTTACAAAACCAAAAAGAGATATGGATGCCATATTGATGGTCGCATCTGAGATTTGGCAGCTTTTTGTTTTTAAAAATATAGTGGCTGTGATATTCTTCGCCCTCACGCTGCTGCACAACAATTTACTTCTTTCAAAGTAAAGGGGACCCAATGAGCAACAAGCAGCTGCCGAAGAGTAAATTGATCCTAATGATATTGATACGGACTCCTCTATTTTTTGTTATGATGATAGCGATGTTCTTCCTGCCGGCCGGAAGTTTTTCTTATTGGCATGCATGGGTATATCTGGCGATCATCTTTGTTTCCATGCTTGCTTTTTTAATCTATTTTCTCAAAAACGATCCCGAGCTGTTGGAACGACGAATGCGGTCGAAAGAAAAGGAAACGGAGCAACGGTTGATCATCGCGATCATGACGGTATGTTTTTTTTTCACCTTTCTGGTTCCGGGCTTTGACCAGCGCTTTGGGTGGTCGCGTGTGCCTGTAATAATGGTCATCATTGCTGATATTGTTGTCCTGCTGGGCTATGGTTTTGTCTTTCTGGTCTTAAGAGAAAATAGCTACGCATCGCGCGTCATTGAGGTGGAAAAGGACCAAGAGGTCATCAGCAGCGGTCCGTACGCAATCGTTCGACACCCCATGTATCTGGGCGTAGCACTGATGTTCCTCTTTACCCCGCTGGCACTGGGATCCTTTTGGGCCTTAATCCCTGCGGTGCTGATGATCTTTGTTTTAGTGCCCAGAATATTCAACGAAGAAAAAGTACTGCAAAGGGATTTAGATGGCTACCGGGAATATATGCAAGAAGTGAAGTATCGCCTAATTCCCGGCATCTGGTAGGATTTCGGCAGCCAACCCTTTGACGGCTTCAAAAACCTGAATAACTGCTTTTGCCATCAATTCGTAATTCAATCTGTCGGCTGTATCATTGGGCGTATGGTATTCCAGGTTTCTGTAAAAGGCTGTGTCTGTAATCATCGCCGCATCATAGCCATACCGCCAGTAGCTTCTGTGATCGGAATAATCAATGCCGGTAACCATTAAAGGCGCATTGACGGAATAGACCGGCAGATCAGCGCTCCCTTTCATGAGTCGCTTAATCTTTCTGACTATTTTTCTTTGATCCAGGCGTCCGACAATGGCGATGGCATTTCCTTTATTTGGATAGAATAACTTAAGCACCGGAATGGGATACAACTGACTGCCGGGTTCACTGCTAAAATACCCGATCATTTCCAGCGCAATCATGCATTTTACTTTAACCTTTTGATCGTGTAGCAATCTGGCATGACGGGCGCTGCCCATGTCTTCGGTGGCGAAAAACGGAGGCTCTTCCAACGAATAAGCGACCAGTTCAATTCCTGCTTTTATTTTTTCTTTACCGAGCAAATAGGCGAGTTCAATCAGGCCCGATACACCACTGGCGTTATCGTCGGCCCCCGGCGTATTAATGAAGGCGTCATAATGCGCTCCGACGACGATGCGCTCTCCACCTTTATTTCCAAAATAGCCGATCACATTTTGATACGTTTTCCCCCGGACCGTAAATTCCTGTATGGAAGTATTGGCACCGGCCTTTTGGAAATGGATCCGAATGTATTCAGCACAGCGGTCAAGATTTTCGATATTTTTATAACTCCTCGGAAAATATTCCTTTGATAATTTTACTACATGCGCTTTCAATCTATCACTATCTATCGTCAGATCAGAAGGCGCATTTTTTGTGATGGTGGGTTGAGCAATCAGAACCCAGGTGGCAAAAATAGGAAGGACAAGCAGAATGAAGATGATGAAGATGATTCTTTTGAAACGCGGTTTTTTCATATTTCTTTGCCGTTCCGTATGCTGCCCTTTAAAGGTTATATTGTCATGATCTCATATCTGCAGCCTGATCGCAAAAGATTATCACCGATAATACGCTTTACTACTTTTTAATGGGGGGACGCCCATTAAATTATAAGTTTCTATGACGGTAAATGATCAAATCCGTTCCATTGTAATTTTCTTTTTCTGTGGAAAGAAATAAAACTTTATATCTTTATAAATGCCTCAAATCATTGTAAATTATAATTGACAATAATTTTCTTTTATTCAGTTCTTGTGTTGCTGTTCAATTGCATCCTCATAATGCTTTAAGGGAAGCATCCAATCTGAAAGCGCAAGAAAGGAAGTCGCAATCAGGCTGTAGTCGGCAGACATTATTTTTTGAATAGCTTCTTTCTGATATGCGCTTTTCAGCTCGTTCTATCGGCAAAGAACAGTTTTCTTAAAAACCTTACTGTCATTTTTAAAAATGAGACAGACAAAACTGAATAAATGCCCAAGATGTAATTTGCCTCAGGAAAGCGTATACAGCTGCCAATATTGTGGTTACGTTTTCGCTGAACATGAAAAAAAGTTTGCACGTGCATTACGAAACCGGTTGAAAGATATTTTTCCCACTTTTAAGAAAGAAACCATAGCGCCAAGCAAAAGAACAAGTACCCTGAAAGATAAAGGCGGCACCCGCTCAGAAAAGACCGGCGTAAATACAGATTTAGAACTTATTATCCGGAAAACAGATCGGGCAGGGATCGTAGAAAAGGGATTGACCGCAGACGCAAAGTAGCAAGAAAAAGATGGGTAGAACGCAGATTTAGTCTAAATCATGAAATTCCATATCCCCGAAAAAAACAAAATGCATTCAATTACCAACTTTAAATCCTTCATTTATGGATTTTTTAAGTCCCCTCTAATTTTCCAGCATGGATTCTAATGCGAAAAACTGATGCGTTGCTTGTTTGATGACAATATCAAAACTGCTGGGTGATAAATCCAGACTCTCCCAGGCTTCAGTATCTAAAGGAGGAACGAAACGCTCTCCACTGGTTCCAATTCCAAGACCGTTAGTAATGATATCGGCCAGATGCACCAGTGTTGCCGGAACCGGTCTCAACGCTTTGGAGGGATTGTGATGATAAAATATATTGTTTTCTAGCGAAAGTGGCAGTTTCCATTGTTGTATCAAATGCCGTGCTATAAAAGAATGATCACAGCCGAAATAATTCCTCTCTATTTCATATATCAATTTGTTCGTAGTTTGCGAAATATTTAAAATTTGGCGACCGTCCTCTGGAAAATTACAGAATACAATTAAACGACCGATGTCATGCAAAAGTCCCGATACGAAGAATTGCTCCGTTTGGGAAACACCCTTATGACTTGCTAACATCCTGGATATAATGCCACATGCAACACTATGCTTTAAAAATGCATACATATCTAATAACTTTTGAGGGATTTTATCAAAAGCGGAAAAGATACTGAGCCCAAGTGCTAAAGCGGAAATCTCTCTCCTACCAATTAAGGTTATTGCCAAAGATATTTTGTCTATCTTAGATGGGAAACCGTAAAATGGAGAATTCACTATTTTCAGCAAAATTGCGGTCATACTCGGACTTTTTTGTACAACCTGGGCGATGTCAACAGATGATGAAAGTGGATCGGAAACAACCGCATTGAATTCAGATACGATCGCAGGCACTTCAGGTAATTTTATATTTGTAATATCAAGTTTTCTTTCAAAATTGGTTTCATTTAAATTTTCAGTTGGATCGTCTTCAGTCAGTTGGACATTAAAATATTTATTGAATAATTTATATTTGTCCCTAAACCAAATAGACAGCCGAAAGATCTCTTGTATGGCAGGGTGCTCCAAATCGTTGTAGCGAAACACTTCCTGAGTCATTTCTCTTATTTCTTCATACTGTTCTGGATCAAAATCAGGTCTGGTTTCTTTTTTATCATCATTTTTACTAAGCACGTTGACTTCAGTAACACCCCAAATTTTAAATACCCTAAAATGGTTCGGTTGGATTGTTTTACCTCTTCCTAATAAGAGTCTGCCGTGAAAGTCTCTGACCGCATCGGCTACTACCATGCCCGGTTTGAGCTTATTGATATGAATTATGCTCATCTAAGAAAGATCCTTACCATTTTCGATCAAGAGATAAAATTTCCAAAAAGGACGTTGAAATCTTAGCCTCGGCTTATTAAATCGGCCGTCGATACGACTGGCTTGGAATTATGTTGTGGTTTCGGGTTGCGCCATCGAATAAATAGATTACTTTTTCGACGGTTGTACACTTTTACCAATTTGCTAATAAAATTAATTACTTGCTTATCATTACCGACAAATTCAATCCCTGATAGGTAGGTTCCAGCAGGTGATTGTTTTGAATGCATCAACCGGCCTTTAATCTCGATAAGATTGTTCTCAAGATCCACAGCCATTAATGAAATTGAATCTGATACGATGGGATGTAGCGTTTCAATTAATATTCCGCCTTTACTGATATCGATTGCTTTTCCTATGCCTTGAGAGTCCAATTTACCGAGTTCATCGAATGAAAAATGGGAAATCAGATTCTGTGTTTTGATTCTTTGATGTTTTCTTCGATCAGCCACTTTTCGTCGATATGCTTTAAAGACTGTCTGACATTTTGAGCACCTTACCCGTGAGCCAGAGGGTTTTATAAGGCTGCTGTCCAAACGATACATAGAGTGACATGATTTGCAGAGTATTAGCATTAGACTACATTTCCGGTCTTGGTTTTAGAAATAAATAATTCAGATAATTAAAGGCTGCTTAATACATTATCGGAACTTTAAATTTAATACTTAACGTGTAATTATTCGTTTTTTTAACTGGCTTTGCGGAAAAAATATGGAATTTGTAAAGTTAATGGTGGCCCTGGCGACCATTGTAATGCTGATCCTCTCTTGAGCAAGCTTGACATTTACTGCCTGAGAAAAATAGCGCTCGCCAGGTTTGCGCCTGTTATCCATTATTCGCTGAAGTTGTTGACTTTACTCTAAATCTTGTTATTTTGTCCTTAAGGGCGATTGCCCGGAGATTAGAATAAATTATTTTTACTTTGCACTTTGCCCCATGAGCTGACGCTTTATGATCGTATCTTTTCACCCATTATTTGAAGCTGATAAAAGCATTATCTGTGCCGGGCGCGAACCGGGTGCAGATGATCTGGCCGCTATCAAGGCAGCAGAAGCGGTTATATTACCCCAGGGATGCCGCCAATCCCTCTACGAAATGGCCATCGATAACTGCTCGCATGTTTTTCCCAATTATGATGTCCGCTTTGATTATCCAGGTAAAATCGGTCAGATACAGCTGTTTCAAAAAAACGGCACAGCCCATCCGCACGCTGAAACTTACCCTTCGCTGGACGTTTTCAGGCAACAATACGGTGAGACCCCCAAAAATATTGCTTTTGAGCTGCCATGCGTATTTAAATTTGACTGGGGGGGTGAAGGTGAAACCGTTTACTTGATAAATACCCCGGAAGATCTTAAGAGGGTTTTGCAAAAAGCCGCTGATTTTGAACGCTCAGGCCAAAAAGGCTTTTTACTGCAGGAATACGTGCCCACACAGGGCACAACCCTGCGGGTGGTCATCATCGGCCAGAGCCTGATTTCATACTGGCGGATTCAGCAAAACAGCGAAGATTTTATGTCCAGTGTATCCCATGGCGCGCGTATCGACGACGCAATGGAACCTGAGCGGCAAAAGGTTGCGAAAGTATTTGTCAAAAACCTATGCAACAAAACCGGCATCAACCTGGCCGGCTTTGATGTCATTTTTGCGCCGGTCAAAGAACACATCAAACCGCTGATGCTTGAAATAAACTATTTTTTCGGCCGCCGGGGCTTAGGGGGCTCTGAAGCCTATTATGAAGTTTTAAAGCAGGAAATTAAAGATTGGCTAGGGAATACATTAGATAAACAGGATGCGTAAAATATCATTAGGTGAATTCATCAGGTGTTTCGTGTTTGGTATTTAGTTTGACATTAAAGACGGGCATTCGCTTTTGGACCTCTAAACACCAAACACTAAACACACTTTTCAATACTAGACATGAAAAAAAGAAAATCCATCCAACCCTTTGCCTATGATCTGGAAGAATCGGATCTGAAACGCGAACGCCGCAAGGCCCGTGAGCTGCGTGAATCCCAATGGTGGAAGCGCCGGGTGGCCAAAGGCCAATGCTATTACTGCAAAAGCGAAATGCCACCCAGGGAGCTGACCATGGATCATATCGTGCCCATTGCGCGTGGCGGTAAAAGTACCCGCGGCAATGTGGTCCCTTGCTGTAAAAGCTGCAACACCGCCAAAAAACAACTCTTGCCGATGGAGTGGGAAAAATATTTAGAAGATGCCCGTAAAAAGCCGAATAACCTAAAATGAAAGCTAAAACGTTATTTATAACCAATTTCAGGACTCAATTTGATGCGGCTGCGTGTAAAATTGCCACTGCCGCGCGCAATCTCATTGCCCTCGTGATCAAATAACTTGGATTCAGCAACAAAAAAGTTCCGGGTGGACGTAACAGCCTCTCCCTTGCATACCAATTTCCCTTCGCTAACCGGGCGTTCAAAATATAGATTAAAACTCAATGTCAATAAGAAGACATCTTCCACCAACGAATTCGCGGCGAAAAAGGCAGTATCATCCAAAATTTTGAAATAGCATGAACCGTGCACCGCGCCGGCGGCATGGTAAAATTCGGGACGAATCTGCATCTCTAACTCCGCCCAGCCATAACCGATTGTGGCACGCGGTTGAAAAAATTGGTTAATCGGCACTTTCTGATACATCCGTTCGAGTCTGCGGTAGTGTTCTTCATTGATTTTCAAATTATTCACCCTTTTCACCGATAGTTTATCAAATCCTCTTATCATTATCTGCGACAGTTAATGATGTCATCCATCTAACATTGCGTAGTTCGATCCTCCGAATAGAGATAACGCGCATGATGCGTCATCCATTCCCGATTTTTGGACATTGTATATATCCATTTCAGGAAGCGCAACGGGATAAAAAGGCATTTACCGATCAATCCGTTCCAGTTTGCCAGAATCTGGCTGTCAAAAAATTTGCGAAGATTGCATTTATATGAGATAATTTTATCAGTTGCCTTAAACAATTATCTATTGCCCGTTGGCCCGTTAGCCGGTAAACCGCTAACCCTAACAAACAAAAACCTTCTTACCAACCAACGGGCAATCGGATCTGCCGGCTAACGGGTTACCTTTACGCCCTGCTAAATTCAGCAACACAAATTTTCCGAATACCCGAAGTACCCAAGCCCATACATCAGGAAGTCAACCATGCATATCACCTGTTCGAAATGCAAAAAAGTTTATACCGTAGACGCGAGCAAGATTCCACCCAATGTCAGCAAAACGCCTTGCAAGACCTGCGGGGCTGCCATCTCGCTGCGGCCGACCGAACAGCGCAAAAAGGCACCTGACGCTTCTGGAGCACTGCCCAAAGCGCCATCCGATATTATACAGATTACCTGTCAGTACTGCAGCCAACAGTTTAAGATCAAAGCCCAGGCTATCCCCCAGGGCGTCACCAGCACACGTTGCAAATCCTGCGGTCACAAAATTTCCTTAAAAACCGAAGACACCGCGGCTAAGCCGGCCGAAAAAGTGAAAACCCCCGGAGAGCAAACCGCAGGAATCTTAAATATCGCCTGTTTGTATTGCGGCAAAAAATACAGCATCAATGCCGCCAAGATTCCACCGGGTGTCAAAACCACCAAATGCAAAGCCTGCGGTCGTCCGATGTCTCTTGTGGCACCTTCGCCCGGTGCTGCACCACTGAAAACCGATGGTGAAAAACCGGTGCCCCACACGCAGCCCCAAAAGAACCAAAAAGCCTCGGATAGCGATCTGGATGCTCCCGTTATTGCTGATGCCAGCCAACGCGTGAATCCCATCTGGCAAAAGCGGCGACCGCTGGTGGCTGTGGCCGCAATCCTTCTATTAGTGCTGGCCGGGTATTTCGCAATAACCCAATGGTCCAGGTTGAGTGACAGCGGTCTCGGTTTGGGTAACATCAGCGCTAAAAAGCCGGCCGTTCGAAAGCAAACATCTTATGACGAAAGCAAAATTGCTGCCGGCAGCAGGGTCGCTGCCGAACCGTTTTTCGCTGCCAGACTCAACGTGCCGTTGTTGCTGGCAGCCGTCGATCAAAACACGGCGGAGGATAAAAAAAATATCCGCTACAAGATGACCACCACGCTGATCAAATCGCTTGGCCTGACAGATGTTGAGCTATATTTCTATCCGCATCCGCAACACGGCGTTTTGCCGGTTATTTTCGCCAGCGGTGAAGACGGCAACAGCCTTAAAACACTGCTGACCTCCCAGATTAACTATGTGCAGGTACTGGAGCCGCACGCGGATGGATTCTATCGCATCAAAAAAGACGCCATTCCAGCTGACAAACAAAATAACTTCCCAATCGATCTGTACCGGGTTCAGTTTATCGATAATCGCGCCATTTTTGCACCGGCAGGTTTAATCAACAGATTTGCCGAGGGACCGGAGCCGCTGCACAAAACCCAGGTGGCGCAGATGATTGCTGCCATTGCGCAACCCCGGGATCTGGCGGCTTTGTCGATCCGAATACCTGAAAATTTGGACACGGACTGGCAGAAAAAAATTCAAAGCAACCCTGCCGTTAAACAAAACCCCCAGGCCGCCATGATGATCGCAATGGGCGGCGGTATGGTAAACCAGTTATCCGAATCCCTGAAAGACGTCGATTCCCTGGCAATCGGTTTTCGCCTGGACGAGGCCAACGGTCGCGTGCTCAGTTATACCCAGCAATTTCGCGAGGGGGTCGATGGAAAGCAAATATACCGGCAGTTAAAGGCCGGAAATCCGGATGATCTGGACGTCGACGGTACGGTTTTAAAACTAATCGAGCTCTTTAACGATCCGCGCTACAAGCACACTCTGGCGCACAAAAACAACCGCCTGATGATCGGCCTCAACTGGGAACAAACACAAGACGAAGCCATCTTAAGCGCGCTGTCGGAAGCGACCATCGGCCAGATGTTGGCCCAGGGCATGGACTTGTCCCCCTCAGAGGGGCCGGTTGCTGCCCAATATGTCGATACGCCGCGCATCGTGCCGGATGTCAACATCGAAGCCCTGAAAAAAACCATCCCCGCAGCCGTCGAGAATAATCTGTTTCCAGGTAATTACTGGAGTTTTGGTGACGAACCCCGCATGACACTGGATTTTGACACGCTTGCGATCCCCAATGCATCGCTGGCCCAGTTGAAATATGAGGTCAGCGAAGTCCTATCAACAGATGGTGCTGACATCCGTCGGGTGGAGGAAAACACATTCCAGCACGTCATTAACCCGGGCAGTGCTTCGCCCGGCTTTATCGAAATCAACGTCAAAAAGGACACGCCGGCAGAAACGCTGGGGACGGCAAAAATTCAGTTTAAGATCGCATTGCCGGTCCGTCTGAAAATATTTGAATTTGCCTCCACAGACGATGCACCCGGCACGATTCGTAAATCAGACGGCATTTCGGTGAAGCTGCGCCGGCTGGAAAAGGACGTGGCCAAAATCAGTTTTCGAGGTGGAACCTCAGCACGGCTTTTTGCATTCGACAATACCGGTCGATCACTGGCTTCAAGAGAATCTATGAGCGCGGCTTCATCAGCTGCCAGCCGGTTTCAGGGCGAAATCTATCGGCTGCAGGTTGTTGTGGTAGAAGAAATTTTTGAGCACACCTTTGATGTGGTGGCCAATCTCAACCGCGGCAAAGAACTGGTTTTGTCCCATAAGCCGGAGACGCCGGCCAGGCTGCGCTATGATCATCGACCGATGCAAAACTTTGCCAGTTACACTGAAAACGAACTCAACGACCTGGACGTCAAGTGGAAAGAAGCCGGCGGCATGATGTGGACCGACAGCTTGCAGGTCAACCTGCCGCGGGGACCTTTTAGCGGCGATATTCGCTGGGAGGTCCATTTTTTTGGCGAGCGCGAACCGGTCTATTTATCCGGTAACGCTTTCCAAAGCCCTGCCGGTTTTAGTTACGGGCTTTCAAATGGTGAACTCAAAAACGCCCATGCGGCATTTGGTAAAGTGAAGATGGAACTGGCATCTGTCATTGAGCGAATCACCTTTAAAAAACAGGCTGACGGTAAAGGCAGCTTTCAAAAACTGCCTTCAGGACAACCGATCAAGGTTGTTTTCAACCAGAATGAAATCACCCTGGATGCCGGCAATGCGGATGTCATCCAATCGGTTGCATTCGATGCCCAGGGATTGCAGTTGCGAAAGGATGGGTATACCGGTATCAATGGTAACCGCAAAAAAATGTATTTCTGGGGGGTGCCGACCCGCTTTGTCATCGATGTCGCCACTGCTAAAATCAATAAAACCATTGACTTCGATGTTCGCCAGCGCACGGTGGATGAAACCCGCTATTCAAAATTTAAGCAGGATATCGCAAACCACCGGGACATTGTCAAAACCCTCAAACAGCTTGCCAGTGCCCGTCGCAAGGATCGGACCAAATATGGCGATGATATTGCCGGATTGTTTTATCTGTACGGCCGCAAACAGAAAAAGCCCATGGCCCTTATCGACAAAAAGGTGGCCCATTCCGATCCAGCCGGGCAGAAACGTTTCGGATACACGCTAAAGCCTTATAAAGGATATTATTTCACCGTGTTATCCGGAGTTGAGTCCGGCGGTACGCAGAATGACTACATGCGGTTGCCCAAGCAGCGGTCTTATACCTGGAAGAAGGGCTCTTTTAAAACCACACCGTTTCTGCAACCGCCGGATCTGGTGGCCATCCCAAAAGATGGAACCCAACCGACCTTTTTCATGCAATTTGATCAGATCTTCATGAAACAGCTCAACGGCGACAAGCTGACCTATTTGCCGGAAGACTATTACAGCACCGGTTGGGTGGAAGCTAAGTTTGTCGAGGGATGATTGCTCAATCCACTTCTATCTGACCTGCGGCTGCTACGGCAAAATAAACAGGCAGCGTCAGCCAGCCGTTCGTTTTGGGTGCTGAACACTCAATTTCAAGCATTTTATACGCTTTTTGTCGGCCCCCATTATCCGTTTTTCAAGTTACTCCCCACCGCTATCACCTTGTCAATAAATTTATAAAGAATTACGCTGACCGACCGATACTAACAATAGATTTATGATAATTTTATCAGACCGTTGTCATACACTACACGAATTGTTCATCCGGAGGTATTGAACATCATTTTTGAGGATATTATCAGGTCCCGGGCGACAGCTCATGAGACCCGGTATCGAACCAACCGTTTATAATTTCAAAGCAAAATCGGAAAGCCGGAATGATTCTAAAATGGATGCAAAAATTGGGGGCGGTCAAAACCGCTCTGATCATCACCCTGATCTCGATTCTGGGATCAGTGGCGCTTGAATTGATTTTTTCTCTGGTTTCAGGTCATTTTCATCGTGAAGCGCTCATCAAATGCATCCTATTTCCAGGTATTATCGCCCCTTTTGTATCCTATGCGGTGGTGCGGGTAGTGCTCAAAATGATCGATTCCGAAACCGCTCTCAATGAAAGCAAAGAAAAATACCGCTCCATTCTGGATAGCATCGAGGACGGATACTACGAAGTCGACCTTAAGGGGAGCTTTACCTTTTTCAATGATTCCATGAGTCGCTTATTGGGATATTCCCCTGCAGCCATGGCGGGCATGAATTATCGGCAATATATGAGTTCCGAAAATTCACAAAAAGTATACCAAACGTTTAATCAGGTATACAAAACCGGTGAATCCGCCAAAGGATTTGACTGGGAAATCTTCAGAGTCGATGGCTCCAAGAGCCACATGGATGCCTCCGTGACACTGATGAAAGACGCCAAGGGAAACCCAATCGGATTCCGGGGTATCGTTCGCGATATCACCCAGCGCAAACAATCTGAAACCGCTCTGCGCGAAAGTGAGGCCAGATACCGACAGCTGTTGAATCATGCACCCAGCGGCATTTACGAAATAGATGTAACAAATGGAAAATTTGTCAGCGTCAATGACGTTATGTGTGAGTATACCGGCTACACCCGGCATGAGCTGCTGTCCATGAACGCGCTTGATATTCTAACCGAAGAGGGCCAGAAAAAAACACTCGAGCGATTCGAAAAGGTGCAAAAAGGTGAGAAAGTACCGGCGTCGGTTGAATATCAGATAAAAACGAAAAACGGCCGTGAACTATGGGGCCTGCTGAATACGAAATTTTTACACGATGCACAAGGAAGACCCACACGCGTTTTGGTTGTGGCGCATGACATTACCGAGCAAAAGCAGTCCCAGGAAGAAAAGAAAAATCTGGAGTATCAGCTACAGCAGGCACAGAAAATGGAAGCCATCGGAACATTGGCCGGCGGGATCGCGCATGATTTTAACAATATTCTTTCGGTGATCATCGGTTACACCGAACTGATCCTCATGAACGCCCACGTGGATTCAGAAGTCCGCCAAAATTTAAAAGAAATTTTCAGCGCCAGCAAGCACGCCCGGGACATGGTCAAGCAGATTCTGGCTTTCAGTCGCCAAAACAAACAGGAGCGCAAGCCCATTCAGGTGGCCCATATTGTAAAAGAAGCTCTGAAGATGCTACGCGCCTCTTTGCCGGCTACCATCTCAATCCAGCAAAAATTAGAAAAAAATACCGGCATTATCGAAGCGGATCCAACTCAAATCCATCAAGTGCTGATGAACCTGTGCACCAATGCCGCCCATGCCATCGATGAAAAAGACGGCGAGCTTGAAATCAGCCTGGCCAATATCGATCTGGATATACATGCCGCTGCTGAAATTCCGGATCTCTATCCCGGTTCATTTCTCAAGCTCAGTGTCAGAGATACCGGTGACGGCATTGCGCCTGAAGCACTCCCACAAATTTTTAACCCCTATTTTACCACCAAAGAAAAAGGAGAAGGAACGGGTCTTGGGTTGGCGGTGGTGCAGGGTATCATCAAATCTTTGAACGGCGCTATTACCGTTGACAGTGAAGTCGGTAAAGGCTCAACCTTTCATGTGTATCTGCCGACTATCAAGCGCGAATTGGCGAAAGAAGAAGAGATGCCAAAACCGCTGCCGATGGGGTATGAACGCATTCTGTTTGTGGATGACGAGCAACCTCTGGTGGAAATCGGCAAGCAGATGCTTGAACGGTTGGGCTACAAAGTTGATACCCGAACGAGCAGCATCGAAGCCCTAAATCTTTTCAAAGCGGATCCCAATCGATTCGACCTGGTGATCACCGATATCGTGATGCCCAACATGACCGGTGACAAGCTGGCCGACGAAATGATGGGGATCCGGCCCGACATTCCCATTGTTCTGTGCACCGGATACAGTGAAAAATTTACCCGCCAACAGGCCTCTGAAATGGGTATAAATACCTTTCTGATGAAACCGCTGGTGATGCAGGATCTGGCGGGTACTGTGCGGCAGGCGCTCACCGCTAATTAGTTTTCAGCCGATCCCTCTCACACGCATCTTGGAATGAATTTCCCTCCGTGAAAAAGCATAGGGCATGGCGCATAGAGCAGAGCGTTTTGTTCGAAGAAGCGGAAATTAAAATTTTCAACGCTTTGCGCTAGGCACGATGCCCTTTGCCAATTAGCGCTTCTCGGATATAGCCGGTTTGCAATTATTTAAATCGGTCTTGGTTTTACCTACAGATTGATTTCATAGCGGGCAATCTTGTTGAGCAGCCCCTGGCGGGTTAAACCCAGCTCCCGTGCAGCCTGGGATCGATTGCCACCTGATTTGCGAAGCGCATCCAGAACCATCTGGCGTTCCACCTGCGCGGTAGCCTCCTTTAACGTTGGTGCCCTTGCATCACGCGCACCACTGATATCAGAGGCTGTCGTGATCCGTTCTGAGAGATATTCTGGGGTAATGTCAGTATTATTGCCGGCCAGTGTTAAAGCGCGCTCAATTTCATTTTCAAGCTCACGCACATTTCCCGGCCAATCAAATTGCATCAATGTTTCCAGAGCGTCGGGCCTTAGGCGCGCAGGTGGCTGATTCAGCCGGGCAGCGTGTTCTTCTAAGAAATGGACTGCCAGCAACGGGATATCTTCTTTACGCTCTCTTAACGGCGGAATCACGATCGGAAAAACCTGAATCCGGTAAAAAAGATCTTCTCTGAAATTTCCCTCTTTTACCTGTTCCAATAGATCCCGGTTTGTAGAAGAAATCAGCCGGAAAGCCACCTGGCGATATCGGCTGCCGCCCACCGGCCGAATCTGGTTTTCCTGTAGCACCCGCAGCAGTTTGGTTTGCATTGAAAAGGGCATATCGGAAATTTCATCCAGAAAGACGGTGCCCCCGTTTGCCAGCTCAAACAGTCCCTTCTTGTCGGCAATCGCGCCGGTAAAGGCGCCTTTGACATGGCCGAAAATTTCACTTTCCAGCAGATTTTCAGACAGCGCGCCGCAGTTCTCAGCAACAAAGGGCTTATCCTTTAAATGTCCGTTATAATGAATGACCTTTGCCAGCAACTCCTTACCGGTTCCGGTCTCACCCTGGATCAGAACGGCTGTATCGGTGTCAATAACTTTATCCAGCAGCGCAAAAACGCGTTGCATGGCGGCGCTGGAACCAATGATTCCCTTGACATTAAAACGGGCCTGGCATTCGGTTTTCAGTCGATAATTTTCCTTTTCAAGGGAGGTGGCGTATTGCTGAACTTCACCGTAGAATCGTGCATTTTCAATGGAAACCGCAATGATGACTGACAAAATTTCCAAAAGGTGCAAATCCTTCTGATTAAATTCCGTTTCATGCTTGTTGATGGCGTATAACACACCGATTACCCGTTTACGGGTTTTTAAGGGCACACAAATCATGGAGCGGGTATCGAGACTTTGCTGGAGATCGAGCTTTTTGGTGAACCGGCTGTCCTTGGAGACATCAGGAATTAAAACCGATTGCTGTTCTTTCAACACCCATCCGGCCACACCGTAATCATCCGGAAACCGCATTTCAGACATATTCTGCGGGTCACCGCCGGTAAGCTCTTCGATAGTCCGTATAAAATACAATTCTTTCCGTTGACGATCATGCATCGCAATTGAAGCCCCATCGATGTCAAATACGTCCTTGACCTTGGCCAGAACATTTCGCAGCATCTCATCCAGATCATGGATGGACTGAATGGCGGTTGAAACTTCATACAGCAGATTGAGATCTGCTGGATTCAGGAAAACGTCAGGGTTGCGCTCAACCATGGCTTTGTTTCCGTATATATTATCAAGGGTTTGAAAACGATCTGTAATCAAAAGCCAAAAAGTGTCAATCAACTTTACATCTAAAGTTATAAAATATCAACTTACTTTACAGTTAAAATTCAAGATCTAATTCTGCCTGAGCGGTTCAAATCAGATTATTGAATTAATTTTCAGTAAATTAAGTAAGATAAGCGATTCATCCCCAAATAGGGTGTTCATAAAAGAAAATGGCATTAAACCTGCAGTTAGAGTTTACAGTTACCGCACGCTCAAAACCGCTAACCACCAACCATGAGAGAGGAGGGCCTTATGAAACTAAAAGCACACACGATGTTATCGGCAATGGTCATCGCCGGGCTGATGGTGACGGGGCCGGCCGCAGGTGGTGGAACCGACCGCGCAGAGTTGGAAGCGATTGTGGATAACTATATTTCCGCCTGTGAAGCCAAATCCGCAATGTTGAACTCCCGTAGCACAAACATCCGGCGGGCCGCCATGCTTTCCTGTCTGCGAGCAGCTTTATGCCGCACGTCAAAAGCCGAGCTTGTCGATGAACTGGTGGCCAAAAAAATCGAGGCCAAGCCATATAAAGTGCACCATTTTCTGAATGCCCACTTTAAATCAGAAGGCGTATCTAATCAATTGGCGTCAAAATGATGAACATACATCTGTAATGTGGGTTTGGTCCGCAACCGGACCCGTTGAGTCCCGTCGGCGAACTCAACATAACCGGGAGTGAAGTTTCAATCAGGGGGGGACTTCACTCAGGCCAAACCCACTCACAATCCCCCCGGCTTTTGCGCGCATCTCACAACGATTTAACTGCCGGTCGTTGCGTCTTCCCGCCCCATGATATCCACCCGATGGTACCGCATCCCACGCATAAATAAATCTAAAATTGCCATTCTGAAATTAAATTTTGGCATCCGGCCATTTTAAGTGTATAATTAATTATTTGAAGTTCCCGCGATTTCGTAAAAATACACCCAACTGATTATTTCCCAACTCATGGATCGACACGATGACCGCTTTATTCAGCCGGGATGAGGCCGAACTTCCCGAAGCCATTGAAGCGAATTACCAGAAATATCTGGTTAAGATCTGCATGCTTATCGGCACCCCTGTCCTGAGTTGTTTTATCATCTATGATTTCATTATCGGGCGCTATCTGGTTGCTCTGGTGCTGGCATTTATGCTTTTGCTGCTTCTGAGTCTTTTTGTGATCACCAAAAAGACGGATAATGAAGTCAAAATAAAGCAATTCTACAAATTATTTATCAGTGGCTTTTTTCTTCTGTTCGGCCTGTTTCTGGTCTACACAATCGGTGTTGAAGGCCATATCAGCCGCATGCCCTGGGCATTTCTTTATGCAATCGTGATCTTCTTTGCTATGGGCGCAACCAGGGGCCTTATCTGGACCGCTGCCTTATACGGTGTTCTTTTCCTGTTTTCGCTTTATTCTACCCCTGAAGACCTGTCCGCCCAGGGACTGAAAATACGCTTTTTTATTGCTTTTCTGCTCGTGATCGTGGCCGCCTTCTTTTTCGAGCGCCTGAATAAAAAATATCAGCTGCAGCTTATCGATCAGCAAAAATCATTACAGGAATCCGAGAATCGATATCGCGAAGCATACCAACAGCTTAACCAGGAAATAAACGTGCGCCGGCAGGCGGAAAAAGAGTTTCGTCAGATTGAAAAGCGTTTCCGCGAAATGGCGGATAACATCCGTGAGGTTTTCTGGCTGTTTGATTGGATTGAACAAAAAGTGATTTACGTCAGCCCGGCCTATGAGACGATCTGGGGGCGATCGGTCAAGGATCTTTACAATCGATATGAAGAATGGGCCGAGAGCATCTACCCGGATGATTTGGAAAATGCCAGTGAAAGTTTCCAGACCATTGCCCAAACCGGTGGTGGTGAAATCAGAGAGTACCGTATCGTACGGTCGGATGGCTCTGTGCGCTGGATTTCAGACAGAGGATTTGCCATCAAGGATGACAGCGGAAAGGTCGTTCGCATTGCCGGAATCGCAGAAGACATTAGCAACCGCAAGCGGGCGGAAATGGCGCTGCGTGAAAGCGAGGAACGCTTCAGGGAGCTGGCCGAGCTGATGCCGGAAACCATTTTTGAAATGGATTTAGACGGCAATCTGACCTATGTGAATCGCAACGCCTTTAACTATTTCGGATATACCCGGTCTGATTTTAAAAATGGCTTAAAAAACCTGGACATGTTGATCCCCAAAGATCGCGAACGGTCCGCAGAAAATATAGCAAAAATACTGAAAGGGGAAGAAACCGGCATCAATGAATATACCGCCCTGCGGAAAGATGGTTCTACCTTCCCGGTAATGGCCCATTCGGCGCCTATTTTCAAGGAAGGCAAACCATCGGGCTTAAGGGGTTTTCTCATCGATATTACCGACCGCAAAAAAGCCGAAGAAGAGCGCCGCAAACTGGAGGTACAGTTTCAGCAAGCTCAGCGCTTTGAAGCCCTGGGCACTCTTGCCGGCGGTATCGCCCACGATTTTAACAATCTATTGATGAATATTCAGGGAAACACATCCTTGATGCTCTGCGAAATCAAGAAATCCCATCCGTATTTCAATATGCTCAAAAATATTGAAAAGCAGGTCAAAAGCGGTGCCCAGATGACCCGCCAAATGCTCGGATACGCCCGAAAGGGGAAATTCAATGTCAAAGCCATTGAATTAAACCAGGTTCTGAATGAAACCACCGAGACCTTCGGAAGGACCCGCAAAGAAATTACGATTCAGCGCGATTTTGCAGACGACCTCTTTGCCATTGAAGCCGATCGGGGGCAAATTGAACAGGTGCTGCTAAATCTGTATGTGAATGCTGCCGACGCCATGCCCGGCGGCGGCCTTCTCCAGCTAAAAACCAAAAATGTGAGCCATCTGAATATCAAAAGCAACCAGTATACGCCTCAGCCGGGCAAGTATGTGCAACTGACCATCAGCGATAGCGGTATCGGGATGGATCAACATACATTGGAGCACATTTTTGATCCCTTTTTTACCACCAAGGAAATGGGAAGCGGAACGGGTTTAGGAC
>JASFIV010000004.1:0-53663 GCA_050122475.1 Desulfobacterales bacterium
CGTCGATGATCGGGTCAAAGGGCTGAAAACCGGCAGCGATGATTATCTGGTGAAACCCTTTGCCTTTTCCGAACTGCTCGCGCGCGTGCAGGCGCTTATTCGCCGCTCGACGCGCGTCACCGCGCCTTCCGAGCTCAAGGTTGCGGATTTGCGGTTAGATCTGGATAAGCGCAAGGTTTTTAGAGGGGATCAGGAGATATTGCTGCAGCCGCTCGAATTTTCCCTGCTTGAATATTTACTGCGCAATGCCGGCCGGGTGGTCTCGAAAACCATGATCATGGAACACGTCTGGGACTACAACTTCAGCCCCCAGACAAATGTCGTCGAAGCCCGAATATGCTACCTGCGGGATAAGATTGATAAAAATTTTGAAACAAAGCTTATCCATACGGTTCGGGGTGTCGGTTATGTTCTCAAAGAAGCTTAATAATCTAAAAAACTCATTATTATTTCGCTTAACCATTTTGTATGCGCTGGCATTTACGGTGTTGTCGGCCATTGGTTTTCTAATCTTTTATTTTCGTATTTATTCGGTAACCATGGAACATCTGGATATCGAGTTGCTGGATGAATCCCAAAAATACACCGATTTAATCAAGGAAAATAATGTAGAAGCCGCCATATCCCGAATCTCTGAAGAGGCTGAACTGGAAGATCCGGCTGAAGATTTCTACCGTCTGTTTAATTTCAAGGGCGACATTCTTTTCACCACTGATATGTCCTCCTGGGGGACGATTGGCAAGCAGGATATCCTGCGAAAACTGCAAAACGAAGGGTCGACTTCCCTCATCCAAACCTTGTCCATCGAGGAGCGCGATGACAAGGCCCGCATGATAACCGCCATTGTCGGCCCGGATACCGTTTTGCAGATCGGTGAAAGCCTGGAAGAGGTGGACGAATATCTGGATATTTTTCTACAATTGTTTTCCATATTAATCGTCAGCCTGATCATCGTGTCCACCATTATCGGCTGGCTGCTGGCCCGGCGGGCCACAATTGACATGCAGGAAGTCACTGAAACGGCTGAAGAAATATCAAACGGCGCCTACGATCGACGGGTTCAGATTAAAGGGCGACTCAAGGAAATCGAGCACCTGGGCGCCACGTTTAACCATATGCTCGATCGCATCCAGAGTTTGCTCAAATCCATGAAAGAAATTAACGACAATATTGCCCACGACTTAAGAAGTCCCCTGGCCAGAATTCGCGGCATCGCCGAAATGAGCCTGCTCAGGGAAAAAGACATTGACGAATACAAAGATATGGCTGCCAGCACGATCGAAGAATGTGATACCCTAATCGATATGATCAATACCATGCTGGACATCACCGAGGCAGAGGCGGGCGTCAATGGTGATCAAGCTGAAGAATTTGAACTGGTGGAACTCATCCACGAAGCCTGTGAACTGTTTCGACCCGTGGCCGAGGCCAAAAAGATAAATTTGAAAACCGAACTTCCTGAAACTCTGGCTGTCACGAGCAATCGCAGAAAGGTACAGCGGATCGTAACGAATCTGCTGGAAAATGCCATCAAATACACTCCGGCAGATGGTGCGGTTAAGGTGTCCGCTGCGGCCCAAAATGGCGAGGTTCGAATCGAATTTGAAGACACCGGGATGGGCATTTCTGAAAATGACCTGCCCCATATCTTCGAGCGCTTTTACCGCTGTGATCGCAGCCGGTCTCAGGGCGGCACGGGTTTGGGGCTCAGCCTGGTCAAGGCCTATACCGAATCCTTAAACGGCAGCATTCACGTCGAGAGCGTCCTTAATCAGGGCAGCCGCTTTGTCCTGGTATTGGGTACCTGATCCTTTTTAATACCATCCCCATTTTCATTTCTCCTATGTGCAGCTTACCTGCCTGTTGGCTACTACAGAACCTTTTATAGATGATGATCCTTCGTTTTTGAACGCCCTCAAAATCCCCGTCAGCGCCATTTTGTGACATTATCAAATCGTAATTTTGACGTAATCTTCCGGTAAAATTTGTTGTTTATACTCGGATGCCAGAGCCAGAGATCGTTTTTGGATGATTCCTGAAAACGGTTCATTAGGCCTCATTATGGACAACGTATTTTGTATCTTTGAGGTAGCCGGATGGATTCTGCAGTAACAAAAAAATCCATAAAACGTGGGGGCCACCGTTTAAAGACATTTATAACCGCCGTCGCCCGGCCCCCCGGAATCCTTCATTTCATTTGGATACTGTGCAGTTTGATCGTTATGGCAACCGGACTGACAACTGCCCTGGGCGCTGAGGTCAGTGATGTGGTCATCGACACCTCCCGGGATCATCTGTTGCTATCCGCCAAAATCCGGGATGTCGGCGCCGCTGAAACCCATGCTACCCCGGCTGCAGACGTTTCGGCCACCATTATTTTTTCGATTGCCCTGTATGAAGTTAAAACCCTCTGGTTCAATAAAAAGATGGCTTACCACACCGCCACCAATACCATCATGGGCCACCCGGAAAAAAATGGATTTCGCCTGCTGCGCTCCTGGGACAGCGGGCCGCCGTTAAAGGTTAACGCTTTAAACCAGGCCCGGCTGTTGATGGTAGAGATCAGCAAATTGCGGGTGATGCCGTTGGCCGGACTCGAGAAGGGCCATACCTACCAGATCCGCGTGCGGGCCGTTTGCCAGGATAAAAACGCTTCTGTTTTCACCTCAGAAGAGTGCTTCAGAACCGACTGGCACACCGTGGATTTCACCTTTTAGTCAAGGTGAAGAGAAGAAAAGTCTGCCGTCATGGAAATTTTTCAAAAAGAAGAAAACGGAATTGTATGCGTGACGGTCAAGGGCCGTATGGAAGCCCGGCTGTCTCCGGAACTCGAGCGCACCATCGAGGCGATTCTCAAAAAAGGTCAAACACGCCTGCTGTTTGATTTGAGCTCCCTGGAGTACCTGAAGAGTTCTGTGCTGAGGGTGATTTTAAGTACCGCAAAAACGCTCAATCATCGGAAGGGCAGGGTCGTTTTATGCTGCTTAAATGGCTATGTGAACGAAATTTTTGATGTTAATCGCTTCAAAGACATTATCACCATTGCCGATTCGTTTGAATCCGGCCTCGAAGCCTTTGCATGTGAATTGAAGGCCGCCTGACTCCATATCATTTTAAAGCTTGTATTAACCCGGGCGCTTTTCGATCTTAAAGCGCCCACAAACACCACACAAGGAGGCAATTATGTCATCCACAAAAGTAAGGGAAAAAATGGCTGGAAAGATGAGATCCATGCGGTTGTTGGCCGTTCTGCTGGTTTCAATGATCGCGCTTATCATGGGAGTCGCTGCACCGCAGGCATGGGCTACTGGTTTTATTTGTGTCGATGAAGATGGTGACCCTATGGGTCTCGATGAATCCAAGGTGTTCTTTGAGTATAACTCCTCGGATGAGGATCTAGGTATCCAGTTTTTCTGGGATGGAAAACCCTGGAAGTGGATGATTGTCCAAAACGGAAACTGGCGGTCGGTCTTAAGCGTCGGTACGCTGAGGAATCTGAGAAAACTGGGACTGACCGAAGGATTTTTCGAAAGCGCCGAGCCGGGGCTCTGTCAAAAGCCAGACGGGGAAGAATGCACTGAATCTGAGATTGAGGCGGCCAAGGAGGCGTTTCTAAGCCGGTTCCCGGAGGGGACATACAAATTCAAGGGCATGGCGACGGAGGGATGCTTGTTGTTTGGCGATGACTTACTAACGCACAACCTTTTGGATCCTGTCGATCTGGACCTTGAAGATTTTCCAGCCATTGAGTGGACCGAGTACGGAGAGGTTGTCAAGGTTGAGGTAGTCGTCGAGCTGGTGGTCATAATAGACGATGAAGAGATCGTGTATAAGCAAACCACCACATTACCGCCTGGCATAGAAGAATTAACGGTTTCGCCAGAATTCGTAGATTTGATCGAACAAGATTTGGAGGATGATATTGTCGAAGAATTAAAGGTCGAGGTCGTAGTAGATGAGGAAAGCGGAAATAGGACCATTACCGAGGAAGAGCTCTGCTTCAATGAGCCAGGAGATGTCACCGATTGTCCATGATCTTGTGCCTGAAATCTTATGAATTAACCGTTTAAACTGAGTTTGAATTGTGGGGCTCCATTCGCAATCCTCTGAATAGAAATATCTGGGGCGAATGGAGCCCTCCCACCGTACGCAGATGACCAGTCAGCGCAAAACCGCCGAAAGTAACTGCCAGACTGCCATCAAGGAAATTAGAACCTATCTTAAAAATAGTGGATTACGTCTAAGGGCAAGGCGCAAACCGATTCAAAAGTGGAGCATACACGGTAGTATTCGAGCATTTTGAATCGGTTTGTAACACAGCCCTTGGGCGTTAGATGCATTTTTGAGATAGGTTCTACATCCCTTTTAAGTACTCCCGAATCATCAAAGCAGCGCTGCCGCCTTCGCCGGCGGCGCTGACCACCTGCTTGGTGCTTTTGTCGCGCACATCACCGGCGGCAAAGATGCCCGGGATGCTGGTTTCCAGCAGCAGGGGATCGCGCTTCTCAAAACCCGCCGGCCGCTTTTCATGATGCAGCAGGGCATGGCCGGTGACGACAAACCCCCATTTGTCCAGCAAGATGCCGCTATCCTTTAAAAAGCCGGTGTTGGGCACCAGGCCAATAAAGATAAAGGCCCCATCAATCGGCAGCTCCGCTTCTTCACCGCTCTGGTTATTGTGAACCCGCAGCCGGTTGAGTTTGGAATCCTGGCCCATGAATTCTTTGACCTCGGTATGCCAGTGCACCTCAATTTGCGGGTGGCCAAGGACTTTTTCCTGAATGATTTGAGTGGCCTTGAATTCGCCGCCGCGCGCCAGAATGGTGACCCTATCGGCAAATTTGGTCAGCAGCAGGCTTTCTTCGGTGGCACTGTTGCCGCCGCCGACCACCGCCACGTGCTTGCCCTTGTAAAAGGGGCCGTCACAGGTTGCGCAAAAATGCACCCCGGCACCGATGTAATCGCTTTCCCCCGGCACGCCCAGCCGCTTGTAACGACTGCCGGTGGCAATCAGCAGCGCGTCGGCGCTGTACTGGCTGCCGTCTTCGGTGGTGACGCAGTGGTAATTGTCATGGCTGTGAACGGCCGATAATTGTTGGGCCTGCAACAGCTCGACGTCAAAGCGTTCCGCCTGCCGGCGCAGGCGCTCGGAAAATTCGATTCCGGCCACGCCATCCGGAAACCCGGGCATGTTGTCCAACTTTTCGGTCCCGGCGGCCTGGCCGCCGAAGGCAGCGCGTTCAATCACCAGGGTGTCGATGGCCTCGCGGGCCGTATACAGGGCCGCCGTCAGCCCGGCGGGCCCGCCGCCCAGGACGATCAGATCGTAATGGTTACGGGAGGCCTTGGTCTTGAGCCCCAGCTTGGCGGCCAGATCGGCATTGCTGGGCTCCACCAGAAAGGAGCCGTCGGCAAAGGTGATCGTGGGGATGATGCGCTTGCCGTCGTTTTTTTCGATCACAAACTGCTCGGCTTCCCGGTCCTGCTCAATATCCACCCAGTTGTAGGGGATCTGGTGTTCTCCCAGAAACTGCTTGCTGCGTCGGCAGTCCGGGCACCAATGAGCACCGTATACAGTAATTTCCGGTTCGGTCATCGTTAGTCCTCCTTTACAGCTGTGTTCAAAATGAGCGCAAAAACAATATGCCTCTCGCAAAGTCGCAAAGACGCCAAGAGCTTTTTTATAAATTAACATCTTTGCGAGCTTAGCGGCTTTGCGTGAGATAATTCGCTAGTGCCTATTTCTCCAATTCGGCGATACGATCGGCCTGCCTACCCACCCGGATCATCCATTGGTGGTCTTCTTTCAGATGAATTTCTGCCAGGTGGTTGAACTCCTTGGCCTGATCTGCAAAGCCTTTCATCAGCCAGGCCTCGGCCAGATAATAATAATTCCGGCCATTGGTGGGATGCAGGCTAACGGCCTGTTCCAGTACGCTGATAGCGCGATCCGGCTGGCGCTCCTCCACCAGGCGGCGGCCCTGTTCGGTTAACTGCAGCGAGGCCGCCGCCCGCGGGTTTTCCTCTGACGCTTCCTCGGGCACCGTGATCTGATCACCCTCTGATGGGTATCCTTCTAACATCGGTTTTGGGCATCCAGCCAGCCCTGCTGTCAGCAGGAGGACGCCGATGATGTAAATGGCTTTAATCGGCATTGATGAGTTCCTTTACACCCTTGATGATTTTGCCGGCGATGCCCTCTTTCGCATGCAGCGGACATTCTTCGTCCGGTGCGTGAGCTGTCAGAAAATATACTTCCACCGGATCGGGGCAGCCCGCAACCGCTGGCTGTCCGGTGACCGGGCAAACCAGAATTTTTTCAACGCCCTGCGGTATTTTAAATTCGGTTTCCGATCGGTACTGGGGAATCGCGTTCATCAATTCGGCCCAGATCGGTAAGGCAGCGGCTGCACCGGTGGCTTTAATCGAGTCCCCATTGTCAAATCCCACCCACACCAGAGCGAGAATATCCGGTGTATATCCCACAAACCAGGCATCTCTGAAATCATTGGTGGTCCCCGTCTTGCCGGCAACCGGCCAGGTAATCCCCCGCCATTGCAATGAACGGGCGGTACCTTCCCTGACGACGCCCTGGAGCATGCTGTTCATGACAAATGCTTCGGCCGGTGTAATCAACCGTTCGATATTTAAATGCTGGTGTTCGAGAATCCGGCCATTTTCGTCGACAACGCCCTTTAAGGATAGCGGAAACGGTTGCACGCCCTCAGCTGCAAATACGCAATAGGCCCGGGCCAGCTCCAGCGGGATGACCTCAAAAGCGCCCAGAGCCAGTGATGGGTAGGGTTTAATAGGTGTCGAAAAATTAAATTTAGTGGCCAGCTCCACAATCTTCTCGAGGCCGGTCTTCATGGCCAGATCGACGGTGGCCAGATTGTAGGACTTTTTGAGCGCATCCTGCAAACTGACCGTATATTCTGTCACCGGTTCAAAATTCTGGGGATCCCATTCTTTCCCGTTGACCGTGTAGGATTTTCGATCATTTGACAACAGCGTCGTGGGGGTAAACTGCTCCAGGGCACTTAGATAGACCAATGGTTTGAATGCGCTTCCGGGCTGGCGGCGCGCCTGGATGATTCGATTAAACTGACTGACGCTGTAATTGCGACCGCCCACCAGCGCCAGAATATGACCGGTTTTAGGCTGCATCACAACCAGGGCGCCCTGAAGTTTTTCTTCAGGCGCTGCGCGCTGCAGTTGCGGATTTGAATTTTCCAAGCGGGTCAGCCCCTTTGCCAGGGCCTCTTCTGCGGCCATTTGAACCTGGGTGTCGAGGGTGGTGTAAATGGAAAGCCCCAGGCTAGTCAGGTCTTCCGATCGATACAGGGTGTTCAACTGTTCGGTCAGGTAATCGATAAAATAGGGCGCTTTTTTGTCGGCCACCATGAATCCGACGGCATTGATCGGCTGTCGGCGCGCATCTTCAAGTTCGGCCTGCGTAATCCATTCCCAGCGGTTCATGGCTTCCAGAACCATATCTCGGCGGCTCCGGCAGCGTGCTATATCGCGATAAGGCGAATAATTATTGGGCGCTTTGATAAGACCGGCAATGGCGGCAGCTTCTGAAAGCGTCAGTTGCTTGACCGGCTTGCCAAAATAGAAATAAGATGCTTCTCCGATACCGTTGATGGCCACCGAGCCTTTTTGTCCCAAATAGATTTCATTCAGGTAAATTTCCAGGATTTCACGCTTGTCGTATTTGAATTCGATAATCAACGCCAGAATGAGTTCTTTTAACTTGCGGATAAACGTTCGTTCGGGTGTCAGAAAATAGTTTTTGGCCAGTTGCTGCGTTAAGGTCGAGCCGCCCTGGCGGATGGCGCCGTGGCGCACATTGGTCATCACCGCCCGCAGAATGCCGCGCCAATCGACGCCGTAATGCTCAAAAAAACGGTGGTCTTCCGCAGCCAGCACCGCCTGAATCTGGTGCTCGGGGACCTGTTCAATCGAAATCAGCTGACGTCGCTCGCGCTCCTGGCCGAAAAACTGCATGATTTCCTCGGGCTCCAGCTCCAGGATCGGAATCATCTGACCGTTATCTTTGCGGCGGATCGCTCCGATTCTATCTTCACTGAAGACGATTTGAGCTAAAAATCCGGCACGTTCGGTCCAGGGGGTTTTAAGATCATTTAAATAGATATCCAGCGTATCCGTGCGAATCCGAATTTCACCTTTTTGGGAAGGTACCGTCTTCACACTGCGATAGCCTAAATTGGAGAGCTTCTCACTAAACCGCACCGGGTTAATATGCTGCCCCGGGTATAGAAGCGTTGTATCCGAATAAACCGTCGAAGGAATGCTCCAGCGCCGGGCGGAAAAGCGTTTCTCAACCTGGCCGGAAAGATGCCAGGCATAAATCAGCATTGCCAACCCAGCCAGCACAGTTAAAAGGAGAGAGTATTTTATTAATTTCTTTAACATTTTGCTTATAGGTCGATCAAATCTCGAAATTCGAAATCTGAAATCCGAAACAATATTAAAACCCTAAATTCAAATGTTCAAAACTTTTGAATTTGGATCATTTGGTATTCGAATTTGTTTCGAGTTTCGATATTCGTATTTCGGATTTTATAATATAACGCATATCGGGTCTCTTGTGGATACCCAAAAACAAAATCCCTATAATTGCGGTTTTTGCCAGCGGTGCAACCCCCAGAGAAGGGATGCCAGTGCCAGGCCGCTAATTGCGGCCGACACCAGGGCTGTCGCGTAAATGCCGCCCACCAGCCAGATGGGGCCGCCGATCAGCGCGCCGACCACGCGCCCGATCCCGGCCGAAGCAAAATAGCTGGCCATCATCGTGGCCCGCGATGCGGGCACCAGTTCGGTGAACAGAGAGAGGCTGGTGACGATCGTAAATTCAAATGTTAAAAATATGATAAACAGCCCTGCTAAAGCCATCGCTAAAGTCTGCCCCAGAAAAGGCAGGATGCCATAGCAGATCAGACAGGCCGCCATGCCACCGATTACCGATCGTTTCAGACCCAGTCTGTCGGCCAGTGTTGCCGTCAATGTTTCACCGGCCAGTTCGGCGATGCCGATGACGCTGGTACCCAGCCCCAAGGCCACAATACTCAAGCCAAACTGTTTTTCCAGCCAGGCCCCGTAAACCACAAATAAATTATCGTTTGCCACGCTAATCCAGAAGGCATACGAAAGCGCTCCCAGTGCAGCGCGTTCCCGCAGGAGCTGCCGCCAGGCGCCCTTGAATAAGGGTTGCCTTTGAGTGGATGCCGGCCCTTGTTTGCCTTTTTCGATGATGATTCTGAGCATCAGAATGCCCAGAATACCCAGACCCCCCATTGCGAAAAAAGGGGCCCGCCAACCGAACCGATCGATCAGAAGCGCAATCAGGGGGATGCCCAGCAGGGTGCTGCCCGCCCAGGCGAATTCGAGAAAACCGATCACCAAACCCCTGCGATGAAACGGGACGCGTTCGCTGACATAGGCCTGCAAGGCAGGATCAAAGATGCTTTTACCCATTCCGGCTAAAAATAGAGCCACCAGAACCACCCCGTAGAACGGAAACAGTCCCGCGGCAAACATCCCGGCCACCAGCAGGGTCATGCCGCTGAGCATCATTAAGCGATACCCCAGTCGATCCGCAATTGGGCCGAAAAATAACCCCAGAACCGCTGTAGCCTGATTGACCGCGATCAATGAAGTGATGGCCGTCAACGGCACACCCAAACCCCGGCTTAAGGCCGGTGCAAAAGGATAGGCAAACCGGCGTGCCGTGTTGAGCACCAGACGGCACAGGGTGGTCACCACAATGCTCAGCGTTAAGCGGGAAACTGAGCCTGTAGTCCTGTCAGAAGCGGGTTCAGATGGCATGGCTGGTCACTTAAGGGCTAAGAACCTGAATTTTGCACGGGCTGGAGGCTTTCATCTCATTAATTTTATGCAAGATTCAGGTAGAGTTAATTTGCGTACTGTGTGACGGTCTCAAACGCCGGGGGCTCGTGCAGGTGTTTTTTGACATAGCAAAGATCCATTGCTTTGATGATCGCCGGAACGTATTTTTCGGGAAAATCCGACGGCAGCGTGAGATTCATGACAATCTTCGTGACCATATGGGTTTTTGGATGCGTTTCAAAATCCAGTACCAGTTTTAATTGGGTGGTGTCGATTTTGCGCTTTTCACAGAAGTTCAGGGCATAGAGGCCTGCGCAGGTGCCCAGTGAGGCAAAAAACAGGAAAGTAGGTGTCGGTGCAGATCCTTCTCCGCCATCTTTTTCGCTCTGATCGGTTTTGATCGTAAAACCCTTAAAGTTTGCGTCGACTTTTTTACCACCCGAAAAGCTGACTTCCAGTGCCATAAATGGTTCTCCTTTTATCCTCTGAATTAGTAAAGCTGCCAGCAGATACCACAAAAATTGATTGCTTTCAATCATGCATCAGCGCATGACGATCATTGCTTTATCTTTTATAATATCCTGTAATTATTTTAATTTTTGTATTTATTCACGTCAAGATACCTGCCATGTCAAAATTAAATCGAAAATCAATCGATATTCTATTTAAGAAAATGCGGCCTTGAACCGATAATCTCAATATAATCCGCATTATAGTTCAGCGAATTGAATAAAAAATCAATTCATTTCGTCCAAAATACAGCCGGATATATTAAATTCAGATAAGGAGTTGCCGAAAATGGAAGAACACCAGATTACCTGCCCTCAATGCGGTCTTGAGAATAATATTCTCGCAGACGCATGTGTCCAGTGTGGAATTATTTTCGTTAAAGATCCTGCCATGAAAGCAGCTGCGGCGGCACTGGATGATGAAAAAAGAAAATCCATCGAAGCGGCCGAGGCCATCCTCGACGAGACCCAACCGCCCCCTGACGTAGACACGCCTAAAAATGAAACGATCAAGCGGCCGGATCCGCATGAGGATACCGCTGAAATCCAGATTCCGAAACCGGAAGAGATTCCGCCGTTGGAAGCCGAATCTTCAGATTCGCAGGCCCCGGAGGCGGAAAAGAATACTGAAACGCAAAATGCGGAAATTGAGCTTGAGGCCATTGAAACAAGCATCGAAACGGTGACAGCACCGAATGAAACCGAATCCCCCTTGTCGGGGGATATCCCAGCTGTTGAACCGGCGAAACCAGCAGCTTGGGAGACGGCTGAAAAACCGGCTGAAATTTCGGCGGACGTGCCTGCTGGCAAGCAAAATCAAGTCTCTACCGGCGATAAGAGCCCGGATTCCAAAGCCGATGATATGGCTGCCAAAGAACCAGAAACCGGGCCCATGGCGGCAGACCCATCAACAGCCAGTATGCTAACCTTGGAACCTGAGCAGAAATCGTCAACTTCTAAGGCACCTGCCAAGGCAGACAACACAGCGCAAAAATCACTTGAAACGGTCGATTCTGATGACAAATCCGCACCCAAAGATAAGTTCCAGCCGGACGAGCTTGAAATACAACTGGAAGCAGATGCTGAATTAAGGCCGGTCGAACACGATGCTGAACCGATAGAAGCCCATGCGGACGCACGCGCATCACATGAATCGCTCGATAAAAAAGCTGAAGCTGACGCCCAGGCCAAACTGGAAGCCCAGGAGACGAGAAGGGAAGTTCTCAAAAAGCAGCAGGAAGATTTGCTTAAGGCCGAAGCCCAGAAAAAAGAAGAAGCAGCGCAGGCGAAAGCAGCCGCCTTGAAGAAGAAAAAGCTGGCCAGGGCCAAAGCGGAAGCACTAAAGAAGCAAAAAGCAGCTCAAGCCAAAGCTGAGACATTGAAGAAAAAGAAAGCTGCCCAGGCCAGGGCGCTGGCAATCAAGAAAAAGAAAGCCGACCAATCAAAGGCGGATGCCTTGAAAAAGCAAAAAGCCGCCCAGGCCAGGGCCGAAGAATCCGCCGAAAACGTGGAGGTGGCTGCTGGCCAGAGCAATTATGTCAAACTTTTAGGATTGCTTAAAAGATACAAAGGCAAGGCCATCGGTATCAACTATGACAATTCCTCTGAAATCAAGGAAGCCGAGCTGGTCGAAGCCAACGAAGAATTTTTCAGCGTCATGGTAAAAGAGAAAGAAGTTCAGTACAGCTATCCGTTGAAGACCATCTTAACGATTGTTGAGGGTGAACAGGGCGTCGAAACCGGCGAAGAAGGCAAAACAGCCAAGTTTGAAGCGGTTATCAAGGTTTATCCTTTAGTATTGTTCTAGAGAATTTTGAGAATATGATGCTTTGATAAAGCGCCTGAGGCTATGAAAACAATAATATGCTTTTTAGCTTCAGGCGCCTTTTTTATGTCCTGCCTAAAAATATCTCTTTATAGTTGAAAAAAAGTTGATGTTCCAAATAGTGAAGCCGGCCATATCGGTTTCGGTATCGAAGCCGGATAAGAAGAATTAAGATCAGATTTTACTTAACGTGTGAACGGGTCAATCCCGTTCCACGAGGGCCTTCGGCCGGCAACAGGCTCAACCCCATTAAAGATTGTTTGCTTGACACTACAGTCTGCGCATCTTATGTAAAACCTATCTTAAAAATGCATCTAACACTCAAGGGCTGTGTTTCCCCGATAAATCGGGATCACACATCTAATTTTATGAAAATTAAGGTGTGCGTAAAACCGATTCAAAATGCTCGAATACCGACGTGTATGCTCCACTTTTGAATCGGTTTTCGCCTTGCTTTGTTGAACACCTTAATGTTTTAAGATCAGATGTGAAATCCCGCATTCATGCGGGGAGCGTGATCTGCTATTTTTGACATAGGTTTTTATTACAACAATAGCATTACTGAAATGACATTTCTGCTTTTCGTCATCTAACTGGCCACCGGGAAAACGGGCAACGGGCTCAACCTGTAAATTTGAGATGCATACTGAAATAATTTTTTGGCCTTAAATTAAACATTGGTCTCCAACGGGTAACGAACATGAAATATTCGAAAATTGATCCCCGCTTATTTATGAAAAACCGGCAGCGTTTCAGCAAGCAACTCAAACCAAAATCGATTGCGATTTTCAATTCCAATGATGTCATGCCAACCAGTGCTGATGGCAACCATCCGTTCATCCAGCAGACAGACATCTTTTATTTGAGTGGCATCGATCAGGAAGAAACTGTACTCGTGATTTGTCCGGATGCCCCCGACAAAAAGCAAAAGGAAATCCTGTTTGTCAGGGAAACCAATGAGCAGATTGCCACCTGGGAGGGCCACAAGTTTACCAAGACGGAAGCGCAGGAGATTTCCGGTATCCAATCGGTGCACTGGACGAACGAGTTGAATACGATTCTGCGGCCACTGATCATCGAGTCTGAACATATTTACTTAAACACCAATGAGCATCTGCGGGCGCCGGATATTGTCGAAACGCGGGACATGCGCTTTCTAAAATGGTGCCGGCAAACGTTTCCGCTGCACCATTATGAACGGGTAGCGCCCATTATGAACCATTTGCGGGCCGTCAAATCCCCGGCCGAAATCGAGCTAATCAAAAAGGCCTGCGGCATCACCGAAAAGGCCTTCCGGCGGCTACTCGGGTTTATTAAACCGGGGGTGTGGGAATATGAGATTGAAGCTGAAATTGTGCATGAGTTTATGCGCAATCGTTCCAGGGGTCCGGCCTATGAAACCATCGTGGCTTCCGGAATTGACGCCTGTACTCTGCATTATGTCAAAAATGATAAGCAGTGCCAGAAGGGTGATCTGGTGCTCATTGATTTTGGGGCCGAGTTTGCCAACTATGCCGCCGATGTAACGCGCACGCTCCCGGTAAACGGGACGTTTTCCAAAAGGCAAAAAGAGGTCTACAATGCGGTTTTGAAAATTCAAAAAGCGGCCGTAAAGATGCTCAAACCGGGCAACACGCTCGAGAAATATCAGAATGCGGTGGTCAAATTAATGGAAGCCGAGCTGATTCGTCTGGGTGTACTGAAAAAGGCAGACATTAAAAAGCAATCAAAGGATGAACCGCTTTATAAAAAGTTTTATCCACACGGCACCTCCCATCATCTGGGGCTGGATGTTCATGATTACGGCGATCGACATCGCAAGTTTGTTTCCGGCATGGTCTTTACCTGCGAGCCCGGGATCTACATCCGGGACGAGGCCATCGGGATCCGCATCGAAAATGATATCCTCATCACTTCAAAAGGTCCGGTTGATTTGACCCAAACCATCCCGCGCGAAGCTGAAGAAATAGAAGACTTGATGAATAAATGATCGTTTACCACGAAAGCACGAAAATTTGGAATCACGAAATTTTATTTTTTTTTCGTGGTAAATTTGTTTCCCTCACCACGAAGAGCACGAATGCCACGAAACACACAAAGAAAGATATTACAAGATAAAATATATTGTTTCAAATTTCGTGCTTTGAAGATTTCGCGTTTTCGTGGTTGAAATTTCTTTTCACGACAATTTTTCCACCACGAAGAACACGAAGTTCTCGATAGGCGACTCAGTAGTTTTGGATGTATTTCTTTGTGATCTTCGTGTCCTTCGTGGTTAATATCCGGTAGAATTAAACCCGAATGGATTATACTGAGGCTAATTTTTTTCGAGAGAGGTGATCCGCTCTACGCAGGGGCTCGGGCAGGCGATAGCTTCGGCAGGATTTTAAAACGATCCGAATGCAGCTGTCTAAATCCATCCGGTGGCCGATGGAAACGAATACGGGCTTGACGCCGGTGCGGGTGCGCACCACTGCACCGATGGTTTCACCAACATCCGTCAGGTCGGCAATGCTTCCCTTGGTGCGGTGTGGCTCCCGGTAATCTCCGATTAATTTGGTTTTGGCGCAGCCGATGGCCGGGATGCCGGTGAGCAGCCCGATATGACTGGCCAGGCCGAAGCGGCGGGGGTGTGCGATTCCCTGACCGTCAAACATCAGGACATCCGGAGCTGCTTTCAAACGGCTCAACACATTTAAAATCACCGGGCCTTCACGAAACGAAAGCAGTCCGGGAATATAGGGAAACCGTGCTGGTTGCACGGCCACCACTTCTTCCATAATTTTCAGATCCTCAAGGCTGAATACCACCACCGCTGCACAGGCCCTGTTTTGGCGATAGGCGGTGTCGACGCCGGCCACGGTGTTCATATCATGCGGCTGGCTGCGTGCTTTTCGAATCACCTGTTGAGAAAGCTTTGTTTGCAGCGCCATGGCTTCTCGCGGTGCCAGGTCCCATCGATGAAGCTTTTTTAGAGAAAAATTTTTCATGTTTGCCAGTATAAATATGCTGATCAAATTTTCAACCCTAGGTTTTATGACGACCATCATACTGGGAACGTTTCTGATGGGGAACCTTCATGCTGATAAGGGGGAGGGCGTTATGATCGATCGCCAACAGATCCGCCAACACTTGCAGGAGCATTTGCATGCCCTGACCGTGACCATCGGTGAGCGCAGCGTCAGCAGGCCCGAGAATCTCAAGAAAACAGCGGCCTACATCTCATCTTTTTTCGAAGACCTGGGTCTCGCGGTAGACACACAAGCGTATTCCTACGCCCGGCTGGCGGTCGCCAATGTCATTGCCGAAATTTCGTTTGGCAAAAATCCCCAACAGCGCTTTCTGCTGGGCGCCCATTATGACTCGGTCAGTGGAACCGTCGGTGCCGATGACAATGCCAGCGCGACTGCCGTGCAGCTGGAAGTGGCCCGATTGCTGGACCAACTGCCGCATAAAGACACCCTGGATCTGGCGGTCAGGTTTGTTTCTTTTGCGCTGGAGGAGCCGCCCGTGTACGGTACGCGACATATGGGCAGCCGGGTGTACGCCCGAACGGCACGCGCACAAAAAGAAAAAATTGACGGAATGATCTGCCTGGAGATGGTCGGTTACGCCTGTCATGAGCCGGGCTGCCAGAGTTACCCTTTTCCGCTGATGTTTATGGATTACCCCAAGACCGGCAATTTTATCGGTATTGTCAGCAATTTCAAAAGCCGGGGATTTGCCAAAGACCTGGTTGCGCAGTTTCAAAAAAATGAAGACCTGCCCGTCGTAAAATTAACGGTGCCCTTCAACGGATACATCATGCCGGCCGTCCGGCTCAGCGATCATGCCTCTTTCTGGGATAAGGGCTATAAGGCGGTGATGGTGACCGATTCAGCCTTTTTTCGGAACCCGTATTATCATACCGCGGGTGATACCATGGATAAGCTGGATTTTAATTTTATGGCCGAAGTGGTGGAAAGCCTGGTGATTTTTTTTCTGTCTCACCAGAAATGAGGTGAGAATAGGATTTTTCTTTAGACAGGATTCTTTGCATCTCTGCAAAATTTAAATAACAACTCTGTGATCTCTGTGTGCTCTGTGGTTAATTAATAAGCCCCGGGATCGACGTTTTCCATCAGATAAGCCTGATCCTCAGCAGAGCGGGCGAACACGCCCACATTGCCCAGACGGACATTCGTCAAGCCCACCGCTTTCACCTGCTGATAGGCTGCCACCATTTGGGTAACATTCGGACTGGAGAAATCTTTCATCTTGTATTCCGGGAAAAAGGCTAAAATGGTGAAAGGAATCGCATGGTCAACAGCAACCAAGACGCGCGCAATGTTTTCCAGATCAGCAGCCTCTACCAGACCGGGAATAAACAGCGAAAGCACCTCGAGCACGAAACCGCGTTGAATCATTTCCTGCGGCAGCTTCAATATGCGTCCGTTATCGCAGCCGGTCAGCCAGCGATGCTTTTCAGCATCATAGGCCTTGATATCCAGCCAGAAGGCGTCCGCCCCACTTTCTTTGAGATAATCCAGGTTCTGCGGTGTCAGGCCATAGCCATTGGTTTCGATCAGCACCCACAACCGAGTGCGGTCTTTGATCAAACGGGCACATTCGCCGTAAAATTCGGGGCAGCAGGTGACATCACCACCCGTAAAGGCCGCAATATTGCGTGCCGGCCCGAATCCCTGGGGGCTCAACACAATTTGTTCGGGCTTTATGACGCCCGGGCAAAAGGCAGACGGTTTTTGACGGGTCACACAGCTGCCGCAGCAGCGGCAGGCGTCATGGGCATGCCAGGCAGTGGCCCGGGAGCGGGGCTCGAACTGGGTGACGGATTTTTCATAGGTCAATGCGGCTTCCAGAATATCCTGCGGTGAATACCATTGGCCGTCTTTTATCTTGCTGAAGGTCCAGGAGTGACACTTGCGGCATGAAAAATTGCACCCGGACTGGTAAATGGACAGATAGTTTTCCGGGCGCGAGAGGTGAACAGATGTGATCAGGCGGTAGATGTCGCTGTTCTCATATTTCAACGTGGCCTGGCAGGCCAGCCGGCGTTTGCCGTCCGCCTCAACCGCACAGCTGCCGGCTGAAAATCCCTGCTTTTTTAATCGGCATTTGGCAGTTTCCATATCTGGATATTACAAAATCTGTCTAAATATGACAAATCACCAAATTATAATCTGTGATGATTGCATTTGCTAATGAATAGGAACATAAAATCCCTAAATTCATGTAATAAATGAGCCAAATGCTGTAGCCTTACTTGAACAACTTCCCGCCGAAATGCTCCATGTGCTCATCAATTGCTTTTGCCATGTGCTCCAGGAACTTATCCATCTTATCACCTTCATGCTGCATGACTTTTTCAGCGATGCCGGATGCTTTATCATATGCGTGTTCGAAAGCATGATCATCAAGACCGCTGATTTCCTTGGCATCTTCTTTTGAAATGTGCCCGGCGTGGGCAAATACGGAAGCAAATACGCCGCTCAAATGTTTCACTTTTTCTTTCGCCATTTTGTTCTTCTCCTTTCAAAGATCTATTCATTGCAAATGAATAAGCTTTATCATAATCACTTTCAGGACAAAAACCATGGGGTGTCTTTCTCATCCATGCTTGCGGGATTCTTTTAAACTTTCACGAACAGCATACACCAATGCGGCAACCATCAGGCCTGTAAAGAGTATTCCGATAAAACCGATCAGGAGGGCCACCAAACGTCCGAGAGGGTTCTGAGGGACAATGTCACCATAGCCGATGGTCAATCCCGTGACTAAGGCAAAATAAAGGGTGTCTGAAAAAGGCATTTTCTCAATAAACGTAAGTGCAGCGGCACCGGCGATGATCAAAGCGAAAAGCATCAGTATAACCGTCTTGGTATGCCAGATGGCACGAAAGAAGAGTTGTACAAAGCGGCTAAACATTATGATTCTCCTTTGTCGGAACCACCTCGTCTTTTTGCAAAGCGTTCACCAAACCCTTTGGCCCAGGGGTTGGCAGTGATGCCGTGGCCGAGGATGCTGAGCATTATGGTGCAGGTTGCAGTGGCTGCGATCGTGCCACTGTTGGGCACGTTGGCGTTCACCACGATGACGGCGAACACAATGCTGGCCAACCCCCGGGGGCCGAACCAGCCCATAAAAAGCTTGCCCTCGGTGCTGACCCCCATACCGGTCAGCACCAGAAAAACAGGCAACATACGAATGAGGGTCAGGGACAATACGGCATAGAGCCAAATTTGCCAGTTAAAGTGACCCACTGCCTGACCCACCACTGCGGCGCCGAAAATCACCCAGGTGATCAGCGACATGGTGTCGCCGGTAGTTTCCGCCGCGCGCAGAAACTCATCCCGGGCTTGCTTTGCCAGGATACCGAAAAGAATGCCGCCCGAGAATGCTGCAATAAAGCCGCTGCCGCCCAGGAACTGGGCAACGCCAAAGCTGCCCAGCGCCAGGGCCACGACCGGGACTTGTATCCAGGTGTGGGTGAGCCAATCTTGCCCTTTGGCAAACTTCAACAGCAAGGCCGCCACGGCAGTGAGTACCAGACCGACGGCCAGGCCGATGCCGATCTCTTCAGCGACCAGCATCAGGGCGAGATGCCAGGGGCTCTCCTCACCGGTTTTTCCCGTGGCCAGCGCCAGAAACACAAACAAAATCGGCACGCAGATACCATCGTTCAAGCCGCTCTCTACATTCAATCCCTGACGGACCGCATCCGGTACCGCTTCATTGGTGACTACCCCTTTGCCAAGAGCAGCATCGGTCGGTGCCAGCATGGTGGCGACGAGGGCCACGCCGAACACAGACAGTATTTCGACGAGAAGCAGGCCCACCCCAAAACCCAACAGAATGGTCAAAGGCAAGCCGATCAGCAACAAGCGAATGGGCAAAGCCTTCGTCTTTCTCAACACACTGATGTCGGCACTGGCAGCATCTGTGAACAGCACCAGCGCCAGGGTCAACTCTGCTAAGGCCTTGATGGTTTCCCTGTCTGTTTCAAACGACAGTAGATTCAGACCGACCGGGCCGATGATCAGACCGAAAAGGGTAAAAATAATCGGGCCGCTGATCCAGGAGCGCTCGATGCGTCCGGCGATCGAGCTGTAAATCAGGATAAAGAGAGCCAGAATGGCTAGTGTCTGGTACATGACACACCTACGGTGTGTGTTATTGGTTAATTGTTATTTGTTATTCGAATTTGCTGATTTGCTCATTTTACAATGCAATTTCGAAAAAAATATCATAATGGGTCTTCATACCCGCAAGCCAATAACTAATAACAAATAACGAATAACGCTGGATCCGTAAACGGATCCAGCTTGAACTACCAATCCGGCCGATTGAATAAACTGTCGACTTCTTCCGACGGCGGAAATTCCAGTTCGTCGGGTGCCAGCAGATTACCCCAGTTGGTGCGCGCTTTCATCTCAGCCTTGATGTAACCGGGCACAAAATCCTTGCCGGCACGCATTTCCCAGCCCCCGCCCAGGGCCTTATACAGCGAAATCAGATTCAGGCCGACGTCGCCGGTGGTGGTCACCAAATTGTCCTGCTGCTGAACAAGATTCTGCTGGGCATCCAGTACCCGCTGAAAATCTACTAGGCCTTCCTTGTACTGCCGCGTTGACAAATTTACCGAACTCTTATAGGCTGCCACCGCATCGGTTAAAAACGCGACCTGATCCTTGGAGCGCAAATAAGCAATCATTGCATCTTCGACTTCTTGAACCGCCTGCAGCACTGTGTTCTCGTATTCCACTGCCAGTTGCTGGAAGCGAGCATCCTCCACCCGGATGCTGTTGGTAATCCGCCCGTAATTAAACAGGTTCCAGGTAATCGAAGGCCCGACAGAATACCCCAAACTGTTATTTTTAAACATGTCGCTAAGGCCGGCATTCCGCGATTGAGGTCTGCTGGTACTGCCGGCGGTTGTATAGCCAATAGAACCAAATAGCGAAAAACTGGGAAAAAGATCCGCTTTGGCGACCCCGATCTGGGCACTTTGAGCTGCCAGCTGCCTTTCGGCCAGACGAATATCTGGCCTCCGGCGCAATAATTCGGTCGGGATGCCAACTCCAATCTCAGCCGGTATTTGTGGAATCTCACCCGGTCCGGCGAGCATGGCGTCAATTTCCCCGGGAAGTTTACCCAGCAAAATGGCGAGCGCATTTTTGGCCTGGCGGATATCAGACTCAAAGCCGGGAATGGCAGCCTCCGTAGTTCTCAGTTGACCCCTGGACTGAAAAACATCCAGTTCGGTGACCGCACCGGCGTCAAACTGGGCTTGCGCCAGTCGTAATGATTCGGTTTGAATTTTAACATTATCGTTTGCGACGGACTGCCGTTCTTCAGAAGTGCGCAAAGCTATATAAACCCGCGCCACCTCCGAGGTTAAAAAAACCAGATTGTCGTCATAATCGGCAATCGAAGCTTGCAGATCGGCGACTCCCGCCTGGACGGCCCGACGGAACTTACCCCAGAAGTCAAGCTCCCAGGCCACATCGAAGCCCAAGTCGTAAACATAAGCAAATCTTTCGGCCGAAGCGGCATTGGGCAAATTTCGGCTGGTTTTTTGCGCCGTGGCATCACCGGTAGCCCGCTGGGTTTGCGGGTATTGATCGCCGATAGCAATGCCCAGTTGGGCCCGGGCTTCCAGTATTCGAATGCCGGTGGCCTGCAGGGTTAGATTTTGTTGATAGGCGCTTTGGACCAGTGCATTCAGTATCGGATCATTGAACACCGTCCACCAGGTGCTGAAATCAGCCGGCTTGCTTTCAATTTTGGCATCCTTTGATTCGATCCATTCATGCGGCTCCGGTGCCGTCGGTTTTATGTAATCAGGACCCACCATGGTGCAGCCGCTGATTGCAAGCACCAGAACAAGCAACTCAAGCAAAACGAATGGTTTATGTTCTTTAAAGAACAGTGACGCTGGCATATATTCCTCCATTTTAAATAGATGAACATCGAACATCGAACGTCCAACGTCCAACTTCGAATAGTGAAAGGAATGAACATCGAACGCCGAACATCGAACATCCAACATCGAATAAGGATGTCGCTCGCGCATCGTAGGCGCTTGCGCCGCGTGGCGCTCCGCTATTTTAATTTCACCTTTTCTTATTAATCCGATTTAAAAACGTAATGACTATTTCTTATTCTTTTCGGCAGTTCTAATACATGTAACGAAAATCCTAATTAGTTTCCATCCGGAAATGGCCCTTTTTCCGATGAGCTGCGTTCTCCGCGGGATTACTTCCTCGACGTACGATAAGTACGCCTCGTCGTAAACCCTTGTGCGACCTTGCTCATCGAAAAAATTGCTCATTTCCAAATTGGGAACAAACTCTTACTAAAATAAATTTTTAGGTGAGCACTTACTACTTCTCCGATTTTTCCATGTCATATGTCTGTTTCTTTATTTTCCTCATCTTCACTATTCACCATTCAATATTCAACCTTGGATGCTGGAAGTTCTTCTATTTATTAGCTCCATCTTTTAAATTCAGCGTTCGACGTTCGAAGTTGGACGTTCGATGTTCGACGTTCATATTTATATTCTACTGAAGTGCTTTTGGTGCCGCCACCGCCTTCTTTTCACTCTTTTTGCCGCTGGTTCCGGTCATCACCAATACCGATGCCGTGGTCCCAACACGCAACTCAACGCCTTCGGGCACCTTGTCGATGTGAATACGCACGGGCACTCTCTGTGCCAGACGGATCCACTCAAAAGTCGGGCTGATGTTCGGCAGCAGATCAAAACCGGTGCTGCCGTCCTGCTGGGCAATGCCCCATCCCAGGCTGTCGACATGGCCTTCCAGCGGCTTATCAGGGTAGGTCATGAGGGTAACGATGGCTCTGTCTCCTTCACGCATGTCCGCGATATAGTTTTCCCTGAAAAATCCGTGAATCCAGAAGCTGTTGACATCCACAAGCGCCAGGGCGGGCTGGTTTGCCACTGCCTGACTGCCCAGTCTCAGATTCAGGTTGGTCACATAGCCGTCCACCGGTGCTCGTACCTGCGTAAACTCCAGATTGAGCTCCGCTTCGCGAACCTCGGCTTTGGCCAGACGCAGCTGGGCATTCTGTTCGCCCGGCGCCCCCAGATCGGCCCGCGCCTTGGCCAGGTTCGCTTGAGCTTCGCTTAGCTGCGCCTTCATTTCCAGCAACTGGGCTTCCGCATTGGCTTTTTCATTCACAACGGCGATGTAATTAGCCTTGGCGGACTCGACCCTCTTTTTGGATGTTGCTCTTTCTTTATCCAGTATCTGTTGGCGCTTGTATTCTGCGTCAGCCTGATCGACCCGGCCGGTATAGGCTCTTATGGCGGCCTCTGACTTTTTGATATTTGCGTTGGCAGCGCCAACGTCAGCCTGAGCGGCTTCGACTTGCTTCTCCAGGGCCTCGATTTCGTCGCGGGTATTATCATACTCGGCACGCGCCTGCTCTAAAGCTGCTTCAAACGTACGAGGATCAACTTCAAACAACAGGTCACCGGTTCTGACAAACTGATTGTCCGCTATCGGCAGCTTGACAATCGGAGCGGAAACCCGAGGCGTGATCTGAACCACCTGTGCACGCACCTGGCCATCACGCGTCCAGGGGTTGGTGACATAGTCCCAGTACTTGACCAGGACCACGATCACAGCCACCGCAACAACTGCAGCAGTCAGCAGGTATTTCATTTTTCCTTTCATAAATTTATCCTATGCTTCATTTTAGCGGGTGGATTTATTTTACCAATTGTCCTCGTCCTCGACAGTGAATTGGCAATATCTCCACGGCCTTAGTTTTTCGAGGACGACAACGACAACGAGTACGAGGAGGAGCTATTTCCACAATTGTCAGCACTCCATTACTCCAACACTCCAATACTCCAATTGGTTTAAACGGGTATAATAAAAGTCCCTATAATTATGGTATAAATTGCCGCCAGTGCAACAAAAACCAGCGGCGGATAGAAAAAATAACGCGACAACCGAAAGCGGTTTAGCAACATGGCCGTCAACACTGCCGCCGCGAGGCCAAGTATGCCGGCAATCAGCAAAGGTGGAAAAAAAATCCCGCCAATGGTGAATTCTTTCGGTATGTAATGCATAGTAATCTCCCTAGTCTATTGAGGGTAGCTCGTCGCAGGCCAAAATCCGCATTGGACTAGAATCTTTCCTCCCGCCACTTCTCCCAATTTAACTTGGCGACAAGCCTGGCATGGTCGACCACCGCCTCCGAGAGGCTGCGGTAGCCCCCCAGAAGACGATAAAAGTTCTCATTGTCTTCGTCATTCAGGGCACCTCCCCCTTCTTGGAGGAATACGGTATCGATGGACGCTTCAAGATGGTTTAGCATCGATGTCAGTCGGGCTTGCAGATCGGCCGCATCGATGCCGTCGGTTTTACTCCGGCGCCAGTTCTGAAAAATTCCCTGAATCGCCAGGCGCCAAGTCAGAATATCTTCCCGAAGTTTCTTGACAATGAGGTCGGCTTGGGGCAACTGATGAACTTCACCCAGCATATTGATTCGATAGACCAGGATCGCCAGGCTGTTCACTACGGCCTCAAAGGCCTCGGCACTTGGCTGGATTATTATCCGGCGATCGATTCGTTGCCCATAAATCATCAGTTTGGACGGAATTTTTAAGAGGTCTATCCGGTATAAAACCATCTCCAGACGCCCTATCCAGCTTTGTCTTTTTATAGTTTCGAGAGACAGGCGCGAAATCAAAATTTCACATTGACGAAAAAACCGATTGACAAGCCGCAGGCAGATCTTCTCGGGCCTGGGAGACGGCGGCAGGTAGGATACAGCAACCGCCAGGATTATGGAGAGCATGATCATAGCGGACGTATTGGCATATTTGGCAAAACTGTAAGTCTGCTGGTTCTCAATGGCGGTGAGCACGAGAAAGGCGATGATGGCCCCCATTTTTGCCAGGATTTGACGCGGCTGCGAAAAGAGATAATAGACAGCGAAGGTATAGCCGAAAATTATCAAACCCAGTTCGGCAAATCCTGATAGCTGCGGCATGACGAACACGTAAAGGCATCCGGCAACAATGCAGCCCCATGCAAAGGGCACGACCAGAGAGATGGGCGGCGCCTGAGGACTCATAGCGAACACCATCGCCATTGTGGCGGTCAGTTGAACAAAACTGCTGTGGCCGGGTGGGTCAAGGTAGATCCAGAGCAGGAAAGCGATCCACAGCGTCGCCATCACGCGGTACACCGCCTGCAGCCGGTCGGGGTCAAGTAGAAAGCGCATGTCGGATTTCACTTCCGCAGGACGCGCAGTGACCCCCCGTTTCAGCCCTCTAATAACGGCGACGCAATCCAACAGTTCACGGCTTAGTTGCTCGATCTGTTCTGTCTGTGCTTTGAAAACAGCCACAGTTGCTTTTTCAAAACGGCTCTGGGAGCGCACCATAGTTTTGTCCAAAGCGACAGCCATTGGAAGCGACTGAAACTCCGGGCTTTTCCCGGCCAGCATCGCTTCGGCCTGGGCCAACCGTGCGGCCACTTCATTTTCGACCGCATCCAGGTTGGGCAGAAGGGCATTAATACCAAGCTGCCGGACCTTTGGGAGGTCCTGGCGCCAGCGTTCCAGGTCTTTCATTAATTTTAATGTCAAGATCTGGAAACGCCGCCATTGATGTCGCGCCTCCCAAACTTCATAGCTATCGACTTCAGCACCGATCAGAATCTGCCCAAACTGCCGGATCAATGCGACGTACTGCATTCGAAGTGGCCTGGAAGCCTTGTCATCGTCCTCACCAGCCACAAGACCGCGGTAATTATTGAACAACCGCGTCTGGACGGCCACCAGTTCATGGGCCGTTCTATTCAGCGGGCCGGCGCTGCTCTGTTTCCATATAAATACAGAAATCAGGGAATAGATCAGAATGCCCAAACCCGTTTCCTGCAGCCGCATCACACCAATCTGAAACGTTTGCGCGGTATCGGCACTGGAGGAAACCGCAATGATCAGGCAAACGAAAGCGGCCACGAACCAGGCATAGGGATAGCGCTGGCCTGTGAGCATATAAGTGCAGAAACCGATGAAGACGGAGACGACCATCATGAAGCCCCAGCGCTGCTGGGGAAAGAGCGCGATCAGGAGGAAGGCCATGCCCACGCCCAGAACGGTGCCCAGCATCCGCATAAAACCCTTGTCTAGGGACTGTCCGGCCGTGGACAGGCTGATCATAGCCACCGCAAAACCCGCCCAGTGGGGCTTGTCCCATCCCATCGCCAATGAAATGCCATAGGCGATAGTCATGGCCAGGCCAGTTTTGATGGATTCTTTGGTGCGGGTGGATAGTTTCATCCTTAACTACATGCACTTAGTTTTTGCGAGCTCCAGATTTCAGGGAATCAATATATAGTCGTTTTCTGGAGTCAGGTTTCAGAGGTCAGACGACAGAAGCCAGAGGACAGATAGTATGTGTTAGAAGATAAAGTACAAATTCTGTCTTCTGTTTTCTGTCCTCTGTCCTCTGGTTATTGACTCTGAATCCGTAACCTATCCATTTTTATATCTTTTTTCAACCCTGATTTCAAAAGTATCGCTCACAGCGTTGTTATCTGATTCTGGATTGCAGCGTCACGGCCAGACGTTCAAACACGGTTGGATCTGTACCGATATCGCCTTGAAACGGATCGCTCAGTTTCACAATCAGAAACAACGCCAGGCCGACAAATAAACTGATAGAAAAGACGAGCATGACAAGCGGCGCCTGAGGTCGGTAGGCGCCAAAGAATGTCATGGTGACGATAACTCCGAAGATGAGGACATGCACAAAAACTAGTGAGATCTACATGCTGGTATCCAGACGGATAAACCGGTGATCTGAAAGGAAATCGACTGTTTCTCAGATCAATCCCTGATCCAGAGTGGCATCGACCACGCGCACGAAGCCGGCGATGTTGGCGCCTGCCAGATAATTGCCGGGCAGGTCATAACGATCGGCCACATCCAGACAGTTGTTGTGGATGTTTTTCATGATGGTCTTCAAACGGCGATCGACCTCCTCGGCGGACCAATTCAACAGCATTCTGTTCTGGGCCATCTCCAGCCCGGATACGGCCACGCCGCCGGCGTTGGCGGCCTTGCCCGGGGCAAACAGAATGTTTTTGTCCATAAAGATTTTGACCGCTTCCGGCGAGCACGGCATGTCAGCCCCTTCACAGACCAGTTTGATGCCGTTATTGATCAAATTGTAGGCATCGTTCTCGCCGATCTCGTTTTCCATGGCACACGGAAAAGCGCAATCGGCCTTCAGGTTCCAGAACGGATTATGGTCTAGTGAATAGTCGGCTTCGGTGTAGACTGTTTCGGAATATTTATCGACATATTCTTTGATACGGCCGCGTTTCATATTTTTCAGTCGTTTGACGAAGGCCAGTTTTTGGCGGTCGATGCCTTCCGGATCGTAGATATAGCCGGATGAATCCGAAAGCGCGATCACTTTGCCGCCCAGCTCGATTATTTTTTCGGCCGTGTGCTGGGCCACGTTTCCGGAGCCGGACACCAGGCAGGTTTTGCCCTCAAAGGTTTCATTGCGGTTAGCGAGCATCTCGGCCGCAAAATAGACCACCCCGTATCCGGTGGCCTGGAGCCGCATATAGCTGCCGCCCCACTGCAACCCTTTACCGGTCAGGACACCACTGAATTCATTGCGCTGTTTTTTATACATGCCAAACATGTACCCGATTTCTCTGGCACCCACGCCTAGACCGCCGTCGGGGATGTCGGTGTCCTGCCCGATGTGGTGCGACAGCTCGCCCATAAAACTCTGGCAAAATCGCATGACCTCGTCATCTGATTTTCCTTTGGGCTCAAAATCGGATCCCCCCTGAGCACCGCCCATCGGCAGGGTGGTCAGCGCGTTTTTAAGGGTTTGCTCGAAGGCCAAAAATTTAAGAATGCCAAGATTAACCGAGGGATGAAATCGCAGAGCGCCCTTGAAAGGACCCAGGGCGCTGCTCATTTCGACCTGGTAGCCGCGGTTGACGCGCACGTTGCGCTCGTCATCCATCCAGGGGACCCGAAACAGGATCACGCGTTCAGGCTCGGTGATGCGCTCTAAAACACCCAGCTGACGGTATTCCGGGTGATGGTCCAAAACCGGCTTGATGGTTTCAATGACTTCCTGTACCGCTTGATGAAATTCTTTTTCAGCCGGATCTCTTGCCAGGATCTTCTTCAATTCACTATTTGACATCTTCAACCTCCTTCCATCGGGTCGGTGCGCTAAGGATAATCCGTTGAGATTTAAGCATCAATGATCTCTAAAGCTTCATTCCGATAGGCATCCATCACATACCGGGTGCCGGTGATTTTGGCACATTCCTCGGTCAGTGAGAAGATATCGTCCCGGCTGATATAGTTTACCTTCCAGTTGCGCGATCCGGCCATCAGTTGCTGCAGTCCGACCTTGATCTTATCGGCCACATTATAGAGACCGATAGCGCCGAGGGGCAGATTATCAATTTCTGAGCCGTATTTGTCTTTGAGGACTTCATAGTTCATAAAAATTTCTTCTTTGGTATATCCGAATTTCGAGACCGTCGACGGCAGGCCGCCGTCCTCGTCGCGCAGCCAGCGCTCCGCATTTTTTCCGACCATGCCCGGAATCATCAAAGCCCGGCCCATGCAGACCGCTTTGCAATAGGGTGCCCCCAGGGCGATGGCTTTAAAGACATGGTCTTCGGATGAGAAGCCGCCTGCAAAAGCCAGATCCGGGGCGCGCCGGCCGTTTTTGGTCAGCCGTTCACAGAGCTCATGGGCCATGGCGTGCAGGTAAATGGCCGGAATGCCCCATTCGGTCATCATGCGCCAGGGGCTCATGCCGGTACCACCGGGTGCTCCGTCGATTGTCAGCAGGTCGATGTCGGCATCGCTGGACCAGCGAATGGCCATGGCCAGCTCGCGCATGGGATAGGCGCCGGTCTTGAGGGTGATGCGCTTGGCGCCTAAATTGCGCAGGCGTTGCACTTCGTTCATAAACCCTTCCTGATCCACAAAACCGAGGCGCGAATGCCTTTCAAACTGTTTTAACGGTCCGGCCTTAAATGCGGCCTGGTGCGCCGGGTCCTCCGGGTCCGGGGTGACGATGTAACCGCGTTTTTTCAATTCGATGGCCCGTTCAAGGGAGTTGACCTTGATTTCCCCACCGATGCATTTGGCGCCCTGGCCCCATTTCAGCTCGATGGTTTCGACCCCGTGTTTTTCGATCACGTATTCGGCAACGCCATTGCGGGTGTCCTCCACGTTCATCTGAATCATGATATCACCGTAACCCTCATGGTAGCGGCGATAGGCTTCGATGCGGCGATCCATCTCGGGTGAATTTTTAATCAGGCCGTTATCGCCGATTTCCAAAGCGGGATCGATCCCGCACACATTTTCACCACACACCAGGCTGATTCCGCTGATGGCTGCACCGATGGCAAAGTGATCCCAGTTTTTGCGCGCAATATCGGTGCTGCCCAGAGCACCGGTGAAGACGGGCACCTTTAATTTGACCTTGTCGGTGACGCCGTACTCGGTTGCGGTATCCACGTTGGGGAATGTGGCCTGGTCCGGATCGGCATCAATTCCCTTGGCGCCCAGCGCATATCCCATAATGTTCAAATGCGAGTAGTCCACCGGGTAATCCTTGTCTGCCCCGGCGGTCACGCTGCCAAACGGTTCCGGGTAAAGCAGTTCCCGGCCGCGGAAGGTGGCTTTGAACATGTCGCAGTTTCCCTTGCAACCATCCAAACACCGGCTACAGATTCCGGATTGGGGAGCAACGTTGCGAGATCTGTTTTTCGTTTGAAGGGCGTCGTTCGCATTGGGTCGGTTCAAATTCATTTTTTCTCTCCTTGTCTAAAATAAAATTAACGCATCTGTCTCACTGAGCGGTATTTCCGGTTGCCCGCGCAAGGGCGAAGGGTAACACACCTTTTAAACCATTATACGGTTGTAAATCAAGTTTCATGTCTGGTTTCAATTGAGCTATTATTCTGCCAAACAATAAATATAATTATTTTATATAGTTACATTCGTTTTTTTGATTTTTAGAACACAATATGCAAAAATATTTCTAGGCATCCAAAAAATTAAACTGAAAGATAATCCATGCAGAAACAATCCGATCAAAAACCAACCTATTCGGCAGCGAGCATTGCCGTAAAAATCCTGCTGATGCTCTTGATTCTCCCGGTGGTGATTCCGGGATATCTATTAGGCTGGTCAATGGGGGCTCAATCGTGGATGGAAAGGCTGGGATTTGCAGAGCCGACCTATTCTAAGTATGCATTGTGCAACGGATGTGGTGATGTCAGCGCTGATGAGAATCAACTGTGCGAGCTAATCGGTGAATGTTACGGCCGTATTCCCGCACAGGATTGCAAACAACAGGATCTGCTGATTGACGGCGGTGATGGCCGTCACAAGGGAAAAGTGACATGGTCCATGTGCTGGGGCATTGATTGTGACGAAAACTGGGAAACCGGTGCTCCGGCGCAGCCCCAAAATACAATTCTTTCCGATGTGTTCTTTTTTGTTTTGGTTGCTATTGTCACAATCCTGATTTTTGTCCTGCCTATCGCTTTGACCATTCGCCTGGCTTTAGGGATATTCTCAGCTAAAATCCGCATTGGGATCAAAGCCCACCCCTTTTTACATATCCTAGGAGCGATTTTTTTCACCTTACTCATTATTCCATTCATGTTTATCGGATGGATTCAGATACCGGCAGACGCCGACGTCATCGAAAATTTTTACAATAACAGGTCCGAATTTAAGCAACTGGCGGAAATGCTGCTTGAAGACTCACACGTCCGATATATTTCAGAGAATCTGGTGTTGACCTGCGGATCGCCTGAAATGGAGAAATTCAACCGCTATCAGGGCCTGATAAATCAGACTGCACTTTTTGGTTTGCGTTCAGATGCCGGTCAGTCCCGGAAAATTACCTTCCTGCGGAAAGATGGCTATGCCAATGCGAAATTCGTCAAGGGTTATGTTTATATGAATTCCGACCCCAGTGATATGGTTGCGTCACTGGACGGAGGCTATCGTGATTTGCCTGCGGGGTCCCGCCTGTACAAAAAAATCGAAGAAAATTGGTATATTTATCTGGAGCACCAGAGCAACGGTTGAGCAAATGTAGTATTTAAAATTTTATTTTCTTTGGTGGCGATTCGCATAAACGATATGATCCAGCAGCGTGGCCTCGATGTTCATGGTTTGCGGCGCCAGGGCCCGCAGGGCAGGGGCCCTGAAAACGGCCATGGCCTCCGGTGAAATCTTGCCGTGCACCTTGAGTTTGACGATACTGTCCGGTGACATCTCATACAGGCTGGATTGAATCCAGGATTGGATCTGGGCGGCGCTCATTTCGGCGGCGTTCAGATCCAGCTGGATCATGGGGCGGGTTGGAAGCTCGTGAAAGGTCCAATGCTTTAATCCTGCTGTTAACCTTTTTGAGGTTTCAAATTCCAAAATGAGATAGCCCTTGGGCTCCTCTTTTTCGGCAAACGAGGTGCGCTCGATGGAACCCGGATAAAATACCGGGGCCTTCAGCGGTCTGCCCCTGAGGTCTTCTGTGAGTACCTGGAAGCGATGGATGTGCCCGGCCAGAACGGCCGCAAAACCACCGGGGATATCGCCGCTGCGGATGACATCGTGGGCGTAGCGAAAGGTGTAACCCGCCGGGCCGACAGTGGCGCCGTCCACCGACTGGTGAACGCAAAGGACACTGACATCGGCCTCCTTTTGCCACCAGCCGGTTTGTTCAACCAAATCCAAAAAATGTTTACGAATGGCGCTGCGCACAAACGGAAAGCCGGCCAGGGCCAGCGATCCCTGTTTTGTTTGCAGGGTAAAGGTTCGCGGGCGATCGAACAGGTGGATGCCGGGATGCTCTGCCAGATGGCCGTGGGGGATGGCCGAGCGCTCATGGTTGCCGGGTACCAGATACACCGGCACGCCGGTTTGGGCCACCCGTTTCAGGGGTTCAAAAGCCATTTCGACCAGGCGGACCGGCACCTTACTTCGGTACAACACATCACCGCCGTGGAACACGGCATCCACTTTACCATTTAACGCCGGCTTGAGGGCGTGCTCAAAATTGGCGAAAAACTCCGGGCCCCTGCGGCGTCGCTGGATGCGCGGGCGGAAGGGCAGGTCGAATCCCAGGTGGGTGTCGGCGATCAGTAGGATACGGATTATACCCATGACAATAATCGGGCCAGCTGGCGGCCGGTTAAAATCCCGGTTGGGCTCAGTCGCAGTTCGATTTTACGGCCTTCAAGCACCAGCCGCCGCAATTCGGTGGTGACCACCCGCAAACGCTCGTAAGTGGTCACATCAAATATTTTTTGGCGATCAGAAATCTTTTTGATATGGCCTGCGGACAGGGGCGTTTCTTTTCCCACAGGCAGATTTTTTCGCGAATCCACGGCCCCGTTTTCAAACAGCAGGACATTTTTGTGATGATCTGTAGCGTTGCGGGCTTCCCAGGCCAGCGATGATTCACTCAATAGACACAGCCAGCGGGCGCGGCGAATCATAAGTGCGCCGCGCATGACGGCATGCTCGATACCGCGGGCGACAGCCTCCGGCGTCCAACTCGGTTCTTCTTCAGTTTCCTCAACCGCCTCATCCGGTGTTTCTTCATCCATTTCTTCTGCCGCGGTCAATTTGGCTTCTGCAATGGCTCTGATTCTTTCAGCCCAGAGTTCACGGCCCAGCCCGGCCAAAATCCTCAACGCAGAGGGATTTTTAAAACGCGCCCGATGATTGTGCTCAAACAGGGTCAGGCCCTCTGCCAGGCAATCCGCTTCCGGGGCATAGGCTTGGGGCACTCCCAGCATGGCATACCCGCTCTGGACCAAATGATCAGTGCTCTGCTGCCGGTCTTTGTGCCAGCTGGCAAACGCATTCATGGCTGCGGACGTAAGCCCTTCGGGCAGCGGGCCGATGCAATGTGTCGCATCGGGTTGGGCAGCCCAATTTTCAAGATTGCGGCTGCAAAATGTCAGCTTGCGCTGCCCGGTTTGCAGCGCCACATTATAGGGCGGGCTGTGGCGTTTGATTTCATCGGATTCCAGCACGGCAGCTTCCAGGGCCGAGCCGGTGCGAGTCACTTCCAGATCGGCAGCCTGGCTGAGCATTTCGAGAGTGTGCTCCGCATGGGTTCCTTTTTGACGAAAATAGCTGTTCACCCGCTGTTTGAGGGAAGTGGCCTTGCCGATGTACAGCAAATCGCCGTTGGAGCGCAGCATTCGATAGATTCCGGGCTTGTCCGGCAAATTGAGCCGAATTTCAGGCTTCATGGGATATTCCCGGCCGGTTCGCGCCTGTGGGGCTGTTCCTTTCAGCCAGCGGTTGAGTTGATCTAAATCGGCAACGCCCTGTTCAACGGCCAGTTGCTCGACAAACTGTTGCCAGATTACGGCTGTGGCAATCGCGTGAGCACCGCTGCGGCGCAGTTGGGGAACCGAATGACCTAAGTAACCGGCCACGGCCCTCAGCCCTCTGCGCGGCAGCCCGGTCAGTAGACGCTTGGCGATTTCATGAGTGCAGATAATCTGGAAGGGAAACTTATTCGGCTGGTGTCCAGTCGCATGAAGGTGTTTAAGAAACGCTTTTTCAAAGCGGCCGTAATGGATGATAATGGGACACTTTTTCATCTGATCTAGGTCGGCGACCCGCTTGGCGGTCCGGTAGAGTTCCTGCCAGATGTCGGCTGCCGGAAGTGCTGCCTCAGCGTCTGCCCGGGAGATGCCGGTGACGCGTTGCACCGCCGGCGGGATATCGACACCCGCCGGTAATGCCACACGATATGCAGTTGCGGTCAAGGTCTCCGGATCGATGGTTGCAGCGGCACGGGTCTGCACCCAGCCAATTTCAAGCAAATGCCCTTTTTGCGGATTGGCGCCGGTGGCCTGGCAATCTAATGTCAGGACTTCCAATTCACTTAATTTCATAAGTATGCGAAAACGTCTTTTTAAAATTATGGGTTATTGGCTTTTTGCTTCTTGCTACTGGCTGCTGGCGTCATACTCAGGTGGGGATAAACCCCGCCCCGACAGGGCGGATTGAACCGCATTAGGTAGGGGCGGGGTTTACCCCCGCCCGTAAAAGAGAGTTTAACGAATTCTGATAATTATTCAATGCTTGAATTTGAGTATCCGGTATTTATTATTTTGTTTTAATAGTTTGAATATGCTAATAATTTAATCTTACATGAAACGTGATGAGAAATTTATTTTTAGTTAATGACTGCATGTTAAGAGGCTGGCAGTTTATTTTCAATACTAAAAAATCAGAAGGCCAATGGAACCTGCATTTCACAATGCCCTGTTGGAATTGAAAGACGGCATCCCGCGTCTGGCGCAGCTGCTGCAATGCGGTCAGCAAGCCGAGATGGCTTCCTGGCGCCACATTGTGGAAGCCAAATTGATTCCCCGGTTTTCAACCGATTATCCGATTGTAGCAGCCATTTGCGGCGGCGGCTCCTCGGGAAAATCCACCCTGTTCAACTCTCTGGCGGGTGAGGCCCTGGCGCCTACCGGCGGCCGGGCCGGCATGAACCGCCGGGTGCTGTTTTCGGTTCCCGAATCCCTGGTAACCCGGAACCGGCTGGTTTCCGATCTGGCCGAGCCGTTTAAGGCCGATCTGCAGCCGCTTAATGAAAGCGCTGAGCTCACCCGACCCGGCAATCCGCTGTATGTGATCAACCGCACCGGGCCGCAGGATCTGGTGTTGCTTGACACTCCTGACTTTGACACCGGCGCACGGGGTGAATACACCAACCGGGATGTGACTCGCATGGCACTGGAAGCTTCCGATATTTTCATCTATATTTTTACGAATTCCAATTACAACAACCGCGACAACACCGACTTTATGTCCGAAATGCTGACCGGCATTGGCACCCGCAAATGTTTTTTGATCTACCGCGTCTACCCCAATTTCAGCGACGAGGAGGTGCGTGAGCATGCCATGACCGTAGCCGGCGGCATTTACGGCACAGACGGCGCAGAAAATATTTTAGGCATCTATCGCACCGACGAAGACAACCGCGTTGCGGCCGGGGACCAATTCATGCGGCTGCGGCCCATCACTGAAAATGCCACCGAATTCGATGCAGCGCTGGCCGCCATCGACGCCCCGCGATTGCGACTCGAACTGCACAGCTCCATCTTGGCGGATGTTTTTAAAAAGGCTGAAACCTTTCTGGCAGATGCGCGCTGCTCTCTGGATGAGCTGCAGCTCTATCTGGATGCGTTTCAAACCGTCCAGAGCCAGTACGTGCACGAAGCCCTCAAGCATTTCCCCATGGACCGGGTCATGAAGCGCTTTGCGAAGATCTGGGCCAAAACCGACCCGGCCCACATCAAGTTTATGCGCAAAACCGGCAATGTGATCGAGTTTCCTCTCAAAATGCTTTTCGGCGCCGCCGGGTGGGCCAAAGCACGTATTGCCCAGGGTTCTGAAGGAAAAGAGGAAACCGCAGATTTTAATAAAAAGCTCGAAGAAGACCTGGTCACCGCGGTATCCAGTCTGCACGCCCAGGCCATCGGCCCCCAGATCTCGGTTAACGGCTCGCTGAACGATCCGGTGGTCGAGCGGATGGCCGAATGTGTCGAGAGCATTCGCATGGCGCGCCGCATAACCGATACGCAGAACCCGCGGGCCGAATCCGCCGATCAGGATCGCATCCTGCGATTTTTTGTGGATACCCATCCGGCTGTTTTGCCGCAGCAGGCGCGATTGCGGGATCGGGATTTTAAAAGCATGCTGCAGACGATTCTGTCTGAAAAGGAAGAATTGCTGGACATTCCCGCCGACATGCTCAAGGATTTAAAAGATCTGGCCAACGAGTTCCGCAGCCAGATGGGGCTGTGGTCCAAAATCAGCCAAACCTTCTGGGCATCGCTCAACGTTTTGCCGGCCACTGCAGCCGTGACCTACGTGCTGTCTACCGGAGACCCGGTTGGCGCCGCCGGCATTAAGGTCAAATTAACCGGGCTTTTCGGGGCCAAAGATCTCTATGCCCTGGTGGCCATACCGGTGACCACCCAGATGAAAAAAGCCGATCAACAGCAGCTAAAAACCATGCTGGGTCCCATTGCCCAGGCCTGGTTTGACCATAAACTCAAAAAGGTGCAGCAGCTTTTCGAGGATACCATCACCGGTGACACGATCGGCAAGGTCGGCGAAACCATTGAGCAGGCAAGCGCTGATCTGGCGGCGCTGCAAAGCAGCATGGATGTCTGTACAAAGGAGCTCGAGTAACTCATGAATTTTGATCGTAACGCGTCCATCTTAAGAGCCCTGGGTAAAATCGCCGAATGTAAAAATGATTTGCAGCGGCTGAACACCGAGCTCGGCCAGGCACCTCTGTGGTTGCCTGGGCGTGGTCTTGAAAAACAGTGCCGCAAGGCCAGCGGCATGATCGATGGCATCGCTGAGCGCTTCGAGCGCAAACTGGTGGTTACGCTTGTCGGTCCTAGCGGCTCAGGCAAGTCTACCCTGCTGAATGCCCTGGCGGGAGTGGATGACCTTTCCGATATCAGCCACGAGCGACCCACCACCGATCATCTAATCGTTTTCAGCGCCAATTCGGGCGATAGCGATCAACTGGTCGATGAGCTCAACAGCGAAATTGTGGAGACACGATCCAACACGGCGGCTGTGCGCTTCGAGCACGTACTTCTGGTGGACACCCCTGATACCGACAGCCGGGCGTTTCGTAAGCATATACCGATCGTCGAAAAGACCATCGCCCGATCCGATATGCTCATCTGCGTGTTTGACGCTGAAAATCCCAAACGACGGGACCATGTCGATTTTCTGGCGCGTTTTATCCCCAATTTCAGCGGGGAATCCCTGGTGTGTGTTCTCAATAAATGCGACCGGCTGGACGAAGCGGAGCTCAAGCAGCAGATCGTGCCGGATTTTCTGGAGCATATTCGCCGGGGCTGGCAGGTGCCGGCTGATCGGGTGTTTTGCATATCTGCCCGGGGCAATTTGAACGATCCGGACTGGGATGCTGCCGCGGCGCCGCGGCACGACTTTGATGAATTTGAAGAATTGCAACAGCTGGTCGTCAGCACCATCAACCAGGCCGGGTATGTCATTGACCGACGCATCGAGAACGTTCGGCGCTTAAGGGATTTTGTCTTTGAGGAGGCCGGCCGCCAGGTTTTAGACCATAAAGCCGTTTTGTCCGATGCGGCTGAGCGCATAGCCGCTGCTGAAAAAAAAGCGCTCGAGGATGCCTTGGTCGGTTTGCAGGAAAGCGGGGTCCAGCAATTGTTCGGGTTGAATGTGCTGGTGTATCAAAAACTGGCCCAGCGCTGGTTGGGCCCCATGGGTTGGATGATTGCCGTCTGGGCGCGGCTGTTGATTTTTGGCAGCGGCCTCATGGCTGTTTTGCGATTCGGCCGTCCGGTGCGCCAGGTGCTCAACCGGTTGTCGGCCCTGAAACAGTCCAAGGATGCCCAATCTGCCCTTGAAGATCCGGAAAAGGACCAGCAGATGGCTGCTGCTTTTAGAAATTATCGCTTGGCGGTTCTTGAAAACTGGCCGGAAATTACCAAATCCCTGGTCCGGGGCGGCTTTGAGAGCTCTATTCGCAATGTCGAAGACGCGCTGTCGGGCACTGTCGGTTTCGAACAGAAGCTGGCCACCATCTGGGGCGGAGCCATCGATACCCAGATCCAACGTTTAACCGGCAAACTCAGTGGCTTGTTTGTTCAAGTTCTTTTTAATTTGCCCGCCGTTGGCATCTTGGGCTACTGCGGCTGGCTGACGCTGGAATCCTTTTTCACCGGCGAGTACCTTTCCGGTGATTTTTTCATGCACGCCTTCTGGGCCATCGGCCTGGTTTTGTTTTTAAGCTTCTTTATTCTGCAACTATGCATCCGTGCCGTAGCCTCCACCAACCGAATCACGGCCAGGGCCTTTGAGAAACTCAAGCATCAGCTGGATCATCTGGAGGAGCTCAATCAAAATCCAGTCAAGGCTCAGCTGGTTACCGTGCTGGCGTTATCTGCTCTGGCGGAGTCAGATCGTTGATAAGTTACGCTTACAGAAGACAGATGACGGAGGGCGGAAGACTGAAGAAGGAAGATAGAGGACAGAGCTATTAAATTCCGGTTATATCATAATATCTCAAATTTTTTTCAGCGTATCAGCTTTTGTAAGCATAGCCGAAATATACAATCAAACAAAATTATGGAATTCGATGCGCAATCCATCATTTACATACGGTTTTTAATTTTGGTTCGTTGAATATAAATTATATATGATGATGAGTTTAAAGTGATAAAAACTTATAGAGACCACATGTCACGAAAGGTGAATTCATACTCAAACTGAGGATCTTCGGGGAGTAATGGCAAGTCACAGCAATATGGGCTACCTGGCACACTCTGCGGAAACGCTTTTTCTTTCGGAAGCAGCCCCTCCGGGCAGGAACCTGGGCCTGGATTCTTTACTCTTTCTTTTCTTTTGTGATGCTGGATATTTCTTTTAAAACCTTCTCCAAGTTTTCCAGTTCCTTGCCGTATTCAGCCCAATTTCCCTGGCGCAAGTAATCTTTGGCTTTATTATAGTGCTCCAGAGCCAACACGCCGAGATTAGAAATATTCTCAGTTTGAGCAATGGATGGAGAAGCCAATTGTTGGGGGAACATCTGCCCACCCAATATCCGGCTCAAGGCCTTATCAAGATTTTCCTCCATAATTAAGCGATTGCCGAAAACGACAATTACCCTTTTTAATTCCGGTAAGGCCGCAGCCCTTGATGTGTCCTTTTGTGTGGAAACCGGCCGGCCGCCTTTCTGAGATGCTCCGGGGGGGGACGATTCGCTTTCTTCCTGTTTTGCTTCCAGATAAACCGGCTCGACATAGATAAATGAATCACTAAGGGGAATCGCCAAAAGATTGCCTCTGATGACTCTGGAACCTCTCTGACCCCATAAGCTCAACTCCCGGGAGATCTCCGTTTGCTGATCCACCCGGGCTTCAATTTGCATCGGTCCATAGACCAGTTTTTCCTTAGGTAGTTTGTAAACTAACAGATTCCCGTAGTTGGGCAGGTCACTTCTGGCTGCCAGCCAGCCAATCATATTATCTTTCTTGGAAGGGGTGAAAGGGGTCATCAGGAGAAATTCCTCTTTTTCCTCTTCGGGCAGCTTTAGAATGATATAGTAAGGTTCCATTTCCTGCCGGCTATCACCATATAACTCGTCCGGAATTTGCCAGAGATCTTCCTGGTTATAGAAGACCTGCACATCTTCCATGTGATATTTAGTATAGGTATCCACCTGTATTTTAAAGAGGTCCTTGGGATAGCGGATGTGCTTTTTCAGATCAGCAGGCATTTCCTTGAAAGGCTTGAAAAGATCAGGGAATATACGCGCATAGGTTTTAACAATAGGGTCTTTTTCGTCAATAATATAAAAAGCCACATCGCCATTATAGGCATCGACAGTTACCTTGACTGAGTTCCGGATGTAATTTAGTCTTTTATCTTTGAGGCGACCATAAGATCGGCGAGAATAAGGGTACATGTCCGAGGTCGTGTAGGCGTCTTGAATCCAATAGAGCTTCCCCGCGGAGACAACCAGGTAGGGATCAGCGTCATAATCGAGATACGGGGCGATCAACCCCACCCGCCTGCGAATCCGGCGGTTATACATTATTCTGCTCTCCGGGCTTAAATAAGTGGTAAATAGTATCTGGGGGTCCAAAAATTCTATGGCAAATAAAAGTCTTCTGAAAAACGACTTGATCGGGACACCGCCCTTTCCCTGATAGATGGTATAGACGTTCTTTTCTCCCTTGGGGTAGTCAAATTCCTCGGTCTTCGTCTTTACCAGAACATACGCAGTCGTTTTTTCTCCATAATAGATCTCAGGGCGCTCTATCTTCAGGTCAGGTTCAAATGAAGGCGGCAGGTCTTTGATGAAGAGGCGGGGCAGTCCCTCGCCAGTCACTTCATTGACCGGGCTTGCGGCCACTCCGTAGCCATGGGTATATATCAGACGTCTGTTGACCCAGGTATTTGCCTGGGGCGGAAGTTGATCGATCATCAGCTCCCGAGCGGACAGCATAACCTGTCGATACTGGCCGTTGATGAGATAACGATCAACGTCTACATTGTTAAAATCGTAATATAGCCGAATGGTTTGAATTTGCCTGTAGGTTTGGAGCAACGGCCGCTCATCCCAGATTCTGATATTTTGAATCGTTGCATCATGGCGCTTGAGGTCCCCCGCACTCAATTGGTTATTAACTGTAAAATTGACCTCTTTTATCCTATTCAGGTTGTAGGCCTTACGGGTATAATCAATATTGTAGGCAATGTAGGGTGATTCTTTGGCTAATTCATTGGGTTTAACAACAAATTTTTGCATCAGGATGGGAAGCAGACCTGCTAACACCAACACAGCCCCTAACCAAATTGCGGCACTTAGCCAAAGTAATTTAAATCTGAATTTAAAGGCGCTGAAAAAAACAACCGCAGCAAAGCCCAGGGTGACAATCATCACAACCCTATAGGCCAGGATCTTAATATGGACATCGGTGTAGCTGGCACCGAAAGCAGGACCCTGGGTCGAATACAAGAGTTCATAGATTTTCAGATAATAACTCAAGGCCAGGAGCAAAATAATAATTCCTGCCAAGAAAATTAGGTGTTTTTTGACATTTGATGCAATCTTAACTTTAGGAAAAGCGGGGGCAGCACCCTGTACTTGACTGAATTCACCCTCAATTTGGAGGGCACCATTTTTTAGATACCATCCCATCGTCACCAGACCGGCCGCGACGAAAAGAACTATCAGCCCGTCTCGAACGAAAAGATAAAAAGGAAGAGAAAACAGATAAAAACCGATGTCCCTGTTAAAGATAGGATCCGTGCTGTCGAAAGGTTGCTGATTTAGATAGCGCAGGAGCAAATTCCATTGGTCGGCGCCCTTTGAGGCAATATAAAAACTGGCAAATAGAATACAGGCGATGAGGAGCGAATTTAAGGCCCTGTTTGAAAGGCCAAGTTGAGCCACATAATCGTCGGCCGCTTTAAAGCCAAGCCCGGGCTTACCGCCCGAGTGTAAACTTGTGGCGATGTAAAGGCTAAGGCTTATGATAAGAATCAAAAACAGCCATATTATGAAACCAAACCCGAATTTGCTTAAAAGCATGGTCCAGAAAACAGGCGAAAAGCCTAAATTCTCAAACCATAGCCATTCCGGATAGATTGATACCCCCGACCAAAGCAACAGCACAGCAACAAGCCCGAATCCGATCGCAAGTAATTTTTTATTCATATTTATTCCCCCAGGGATACCGCCAGCAAAATGCTTAAATGGTTCAGCTATTAAGAAACTGGAATAAATGGTTAACAGAAGGTAGCAGTTTTCCCTGTGAAAAGAAAGGGGGGGGGTATTATCAAAAGAAATAAGCATTCAGGATTAAATTTTTGAACTCGATTTGCACAGATTTCAAACTTTTTGTCTGATTTCCTGACGGAATAAACAAATTTCTGATTTTTTGGGTTCATAGATACTATCAATAAACCACAAAATTTGAACATTGCTTTCCATAATCTAAAAAATAATTCTTATAAAGCGTTGCATTAGCCATCTCTTAGTAATCGATCGATGATCGATACCCGGCCAGATATAATTTCTATAATATTATCATGCTAAATGTAAGCGATTTCATTATTGAATTATTATTGAATTAATTATTTGCTCATGATTAACAGTAAAAAACGGATTTTTATTAGCTATTGACAACGACTTAAAATATTAATAAATGAAAACGATTACATTTATTGAAATGAATTGGGCTAATGACTAAATGTTCGGTGGGGGCAATCTCAATCGATCCATCGCCAATGTTTCTTTAAGGAGCCGCTACATCAACAAGTCCGGTAAACAATCGGAAAAAATTGAAAGGAGGAAACCCATGTCAAAATTAACTCGGAGGGAATTTTTAGACAAAAGTGTAAAAGTGGGTGGATTGGTGATAGCCTCGGGAGTTGCACCTGCTTTTATAAAACGAGCCTTTTCGGAAGATAAACATGCAGCTTATTTAAATGCCAAGATCAACTGGCGGCAAGTAGAAGGCACGCGTATTAAAATCCTGGTGACGCCCGCACACTATTTTAATAAATTTAGAGCCATTTCACCGCAGTTCGAAGAGTTAACCGGTGTCAAAATTGATTTTGACATTATTCCTCCTCGTGAAATGAGAGAAAAAGCGGTTTTGGACTTCGGTGCTAAATCGGGCAATTACGCTAGTCACACTGCGGACCCCATGTACTTATCGTTATACGAAGCGAACAAATGGGTAGAACCACTGGATAACTTCCTTAACAACCCGAAATTAACCGATAAAGCATGGTTCGATCTAGAAGACATCATACCTTTATGGCGAGCCGCAGATTCAGTTAAAGGAAAACTATATGGAATGCCTGCAGAAGGAGAGGCTACTATCCATGTTTACAGCCGTGAACTTTACGAGCAAAAAGGTCTGAAACCACCCGAAACTCTCGCAGATTTTATGGCGACTGCCAAAGAACTTCATAAGGTAGACGGTAAAATTGCAGGTGCCGCTATCCGTGGTTTTCGTGGGGCTGGTCAAAACATGTACATCTGGCCTTCTCTCTTCCTGGCCTGGGGAGGCAAATGGTTTGATGCCAACGGTAAACCGCAGGTGAACAGTGAACCGGGTGTAAAATCGTTGGAATATTACTGCGATCTTCTCCAGAACTATGGACCTGCTGGGGTTGAAAACTGGAACTGGCCCGAAATTATGGAGGCCTTTGCCGGACGAAATATTGCCCAGTTTATAGATTCAAACTCAACTGCGTCCATTATAGAAAATCCAAAAAAATCCAAAATGGCTGGCAAAACTGGCTACCAGCGCTGGCCCAAAGGCCCGTCCGGCCGTCGAGTTTCAAGCATTTGGAACTGGACCATGCCGGTCAATGCGGTTTTACCTGAGAAAAAGAAAATTGCCACCTGGCTTTACATTCAATGGCTCGCATCAAGGCCGACACAGTTCTCATCAGCTATCTACAAGGAGACTCCAGATGCCGTCGTACGTACCGGTGTCAACCGAGTTTCCATCTGGAGTGATCCTGAGTATCGCAAAGTCATCGATTTTACCCCTGATTATGCTGACATCGTCTTGACGGCTATGAAGGAAGACACAGACTCCGATTGGCGGCCGCGTGTCCCGCAATGGCCAAAAATCGGCGAAGCCATGGCAGTTGCCATCCAGGCGGCACTGGTTAAGCAAAAAACACCGAAAAAGGCCCTTGACGATGCAAATGCCATCATTGCTAAAGTTATGAAGCGATCATAACTGCAGATATTTGATAATTTCATTCGGTGGGCGGCCGGCATCTGGCCGCCCTCGATTTAAATTTGTGCAAGGTTGAAATTATGACAGCGACGAAGCCTCCCAAAAAAGTCAAGTACCAGAAACAATGGGAACGGTTTGGTTATGCAATGATTTCACCGAGCATGATTTTTTTAGTTCTCGTTACGACCGTGCCCCTTGTTTCATTGCTGTTGATGAGCTGTTTTAGGATCGATTTGACCTTCCCAATAGATAACGGGTGGAATGGACTGGAAAATTATCTTGAGATGTTCCGCGACACGCGTTTCTGGTTTTCAATTCGTCTAACCGTTATATATACCGCCATCACAGTTGTTCTGCAGGTTATTTTGGGCCTGGCGCTTGCAATGGCCTTTTTTCGAGGATTCCGTGGTCAGGGACTGATGCGCGTCAGTGTCCTGTTGCCTATGATTCTAGCACCGGTTGTCGTTGGTCTTGCCTGGCGAACCTTAATTCTGACCCCGGAATACGGAATTCTCGACTATTTGGTGATACTATTGGGATTTGGGTCCAAGCCCTGGTTGGTTGAGCCTACATGGGCACTGATATCTGTCATAATCATTCATACTTGGCAATGGACACCTTTTGCATTTCTGGTGTTTTTAGCCAGCTTAAATGCCATGCCGCAAGAGCCGCTGGAGGCCGCGTTGCTGGATACTCGCACATCCTGGCAGCGGTTTCGCTATATCATTTTACCAATGCTTAGACCGGCGATAGTCATCGTGCTTATTTTTAGGACCATGATTGCCCTGCGTGCTTTTGCCGCCATATTTTCTGCCACTGGCGGGGGACCGGGAACGGCGACTGAAATCCTAAATCTTTACGCTTACAGGGTATCGTTTAATTCTTTGGATCTCGGGTATGGAGCTGCACTGGGAACGGTACTTCTCCTTATTACGGTTGGTATTTCGTTGATCTTTTTCAGGATGCGTCGATCGAGTTTAAACTAATTGGAAAAAATGTCGATGATTAAACAAGCCCAAAACCGTAATGCTCTGCAATTTTTCGGGATCGTGGTTAAATACACCCTTTTTGTTATGATGATCTTAACCTGGGCTTTTCCGGTTGTGTGGGTAATTATCACCTCGTTTAAGCGGCGCATAGACATTTTTACCCTGCCGCCAAAAATATTTTTTAATCCTACCGTGGAACATTACATCGAGGCTTTTATACGAACCAGTGACATAGCCTTTGGCACTTTTAACAGCATTGTAATTGCCACTGTCACAACTATCTTAACATTACTGGTGGCAGTTCCGGCTGGTTATGCCTTTTCCCGAGTGACCTTTAAGTTTCGTAGCCAGTTGTCCTTTTTTGCATTAATTTCTCAGATGGCACCGCCCATTGGCTTGATAATCCCATATTTCTTTATCCTCAGTCGAACTCATATGCTCGACAGTTATACCGGTCTTATTGCAATTCACATGACCTTGACAGTGCCGTTCAGTATTTGGCTGATGATTACCTATTTTCAGGATCTTCCGATTTCTCTGGAAGAGTCAGCAGCTATTGACGGCGCTTCGCCATTTACCACTTTTTTCAGGGTCGTTCTTCCAACCGCGTGGGGCGGGGTCGGTGTAACGGCCATATTTGCCTTCATCGAATCCTGGAATGAGTTTTTATATGCGGTCGTTTTAACCGGAAGCAAGACCAAAACAGTTCCAGTGGCTATATTTAGCTTTTTGACAACTGAAGAAAGTCTCTGGGGACCGTTCACAGCGACCGGAGTCACGATAATGGCGCCGGTCATCATCGTTGCACTTTTTGCCCAGCGTCAGATGATTAAAGGGATGACACTAGGTGCAACCAAAGGCTAATGTTCCATGAATTGTTTGACATACTGATTTAATAAATAACATGAGGTGAAAAACTTATGAATCAACATAAACCCCACCAAAAGCTTCTAATGCTGGGCCTGGATGCCGCTTTGCCTGACCTGATTGCAAAATTTACCGAGGAAGGCAGCATGCCTGTTGTAAAAAAGCTGATTGAAAGGGGCTGGTTTTCCAGAATGATTACAACATTCCCTCCCCTAACTGCGGCTGCATGGGGGGCGATAACCACCGGAGCAGGACCGGGAACCGCGGCTGTTCCCAGCCTCATGGTTCACAAACCCGGCGAACCGCTGGATAAATGGCATACATCGTTTTGCAGGCATATCCTCGAAGCCGAAACTCTGTGGGAGGCTGCTGGCAAAACCGGTAGTAAAACGGTGCTGGTCAACTGGCCGGTCACATGGCCGTTGAGTATTGATAACGGTATCCAATTAGCCGCTTCCCTGAACCCTCCATTCCGCTATTTTTATATGCCACTATGGGATGTCGCTTCGTCCGCCCTTTTTTCAACCGGTGTGGAGAGATGCAATCAAATTGCGGGCCGAGCCATTCAGGTTCAACCGCAGCCCGCAAAGGATTGGATAAATATTCCGCCGCACAGCGGAACCCCGCTAGAGATTGCCATTGAGGTACCGCCAACTTATGCCAAAGGTTTGAGATATCAGGTGCTTTTACTTGATTCAAAGGGTGATGGGTACGATCAGATCTTGATTGCTCGATCCAAAGATGCCGCTGAAGCGGTCACCATATTACATGAAAAAGAAAAAAGTACCTGGATTAGTGAGACCTTTACAGATGCCCAAGGCAATTTTAAAACCGGACGATTTTATTTTTACCTGGTTAAACTTGAGGGACCGGAATCATTCAAACTTTATCAGAGCGCCATAAACACTGCTGAAAAGATCACTCTTCCGCCAGAATTAACCAGAGAGCTTGACGAAGCGGCCGGACCTTATATTGAAGTTGATGATCCCTGGGCATATATGGACGGCTGGGTTGACATCGATTTTTACCTTGATCAGCTCACGGCTCAAAATGACTGGTGGACCGAGGCTACCATCTACGGACTAAAAAAGATCGATTGGGATCTGGCATTCAGCTGGGTTGGAACCATTGATCATATTCAGCATGTTCTTTACGGTGGGATTGACCCACAAAGCTGCCATTACAATCCGGAGGAAGCTCCCGTAATTCTGGACCACATCCGGCGTATTTATACCGAAGTCGATACGCGCATTGGCCGAATCCTCGAGCATGTCGATTTAGATAATACGCTCGTATGCTTGGTTTCCGATCACGGGTTTTCCAGCCTGGAGCGAAACCCTTATATCAAACACCATTTGGCCAAAGCAGGACTACTCTCTTTCGACCTCGATACTGAAACCGGCGCTATGGAAATCGATTGGTCCAAAACCAAGTGTTTTCCACTGGAGCCTGGGCATGCTCACATTTTCGTTAATCTCAAGGGTCGTGATCCTCACGGGATTGTCGAGCCAGAGGATTATGAAAAAGTGCAGGAAGAAATTATCGATGTACTGCTGTCCCTTCGGGATCCGATAACAGGCCGACATGTTGTAGCCACCGCTGTCCGCAAAAAGGAATCCGGAATGCTAGGTGTCGTTGAAAACCAGGGTTACGATCGCATTGGCGACGTTCTTTTTGCGCTTAAACCTCAATATATGGCAAATCCGTTTGTCTATCCGGTCGCCGTAAATTACCGGGATGGCACCCAACGATTTATCCCTAATCCCGAAGATTTTGAACCTGCCGAGTTGCATCGAAATTTTACCGGAGTACATCTATCCCTACCTTCGCTCAATGAAATGCACGCGGCCGTTGTGCTGGCAGGCAACGGAATACCCAATTTGAAACGGAAAAATCCGATTAATATTGTTGATCTGGCACCAACTCTTGCATATCTGCTGGGAACACCAACTCCGAAGGATGCCGAAGGCAACATCTTGAAGGAAATGGTCAAAAAGGATTAACCACCAAGACAACAATGCCCGATGTGCAATATAATATTATGGTTTCTATATGAATAGCCCATTGTCTGCGGCAAGTAACTGAAAGGAATGAGCATGCAGAAAATAGACCTTGATTATGGGGATACAAGCATGCCGGTGGAACTCCCTGATTCAGCTTGTGTTGTACGTTACGGTAAAACTTATTCTGATCCGCCTGAAGTAGATCCCAACGAAGCTACTCGCAAGGCCCTTGAGAAACCGTTGGGATTCCCTCCCCTCAGAGAACTCGGAGGATCGAATAAAAGTGTGGTAATTGGATTTCCTGACCGGGTTAAAGGCGGCGCCCACCCGAATTGCCACAGGCGCGTCGCCATACCGCTAATTGTTGAAGCACTTTTAAAAGGCGGCACGAAGCTAGAAAATATTACCCTACTATGCTGTATGGGACTGCATCGAAAGAACACTCTCGAAGAGTGGTACTGGTATTTAGGCAAGGAGATCGTCGATCAATTTTGGCCGGATCGTTTGATCAATCATGATGTTGAAGCCCCGGATTTGTGTGATTTCGGCACCGACGAAATGGGCAATGCTGTTCAATGCAACCGCTTGATGGCGGAAGCCGATGTCCCCATTGTCCTTGGCCACGTCACGGGTAATCCTTATGGCGGATACAGCGGCGGTTATAAAATGATTGTCACCGGCCTTTCTGGCTGGCAGTCGATTGCCTCGCATCATTCCCCGGCGACCATGCATCGCCAGGATTGGATGGGAGCCTCGACAGACTCACAAATGCGGCGACAATTTACTTCGATCGGCAAAGCCATGGAGAAGGCGATCAGCAAGAATTTTTTTGCGGTCGATGCTGTGCTGGGCCAAAACTCCCAAGTGCTTGACGTCAAAGCCGGCGGTCTAAAAGCTGTTGAAGATGCGACTTGGCCTCTCGCAAATCAAAGAACCAATATTCGGCTGGACACTAAGGAGCCGGCCGATATTCTTATATTCGGGGTTCCCCGAAATTTTCATTACGGACCTGGCATGGGGACCAATCCAATTTTGATGAGTCTCGGAATCGGCGGACAACTGTCGCGCTGCTGGCACGCTTTCCGCGATGGAGGCGTTATCATAGCAACATCAATCTGCGATGGCTGGTTTAATCCTCACTGGTTTCCTTCATACGAGGAAACCTACCATGCACTGCAGAAATACTGCTCGGCCACGGAGTTTGTCGACTCCGATGACGCAATGAATATCGTGCACAATTATGAATATCGCTACCAGTATTCGAATCACTATACCTATCACCCCTTTCATGCCCTGTCCATGATAAGCGGAGGTAGCGCATCGCTGCTGTGGACATCGGCGGTATTTATCGCCGGCGCCAAAGCACCGGGTTATGCTCGGGGAATGGGATTTAGCCCAACTTCAACGTTTAAGGAAGCACTTGATCGCGCCATAAAAATTGTTGGCAATAACCCAAGGATCTTGTGCACCCCGGAATGCTTTTCAGGTGGTGTGGCTGTTCATTTACACACAAAGGCCTGAAAAACTGCCGATCAAATCAAGGAACTATTAGAGACTTATCATGGCTGAAGTAATTTTAAAAAATGTCTACAAAACCTTTGGAAAAACCACTGCAGTAAGTGATTTTTCTCTAAATATTGAAGATGGTGAATTTATCGTCCTCGTTGGGCCCTCCGGTTGCGGGAAAAGTACAACTCTGAGGCTGATCGCCGGACTGGAAGTGATTTCTTCAGGCGAGATGTTTATTGGCGATCGGCTGGTTAATGATATTCATCCCAGGGATCGCGATATCGCCATGGTTTTTCAGAATTATGCACTGTATCCCCAGATGACGGTTTATGACAACATGAGTTTCAGTTTGAAAATGCGTAAGGTGCCTAAAGTTGAAATCGACCGGATCATTAAACAGGCAGCTGATCTTCTTCGTATCGACCTGTTGCTTGAACGCAAGCCGGGACAATTATCTGGTGGTCAACGCCAGCGTGTTGCCCTTGGTCGAGCCATTGTTCGGGATCCACAGGTGTTTCTGTTTGATGAACCCCTGTCCAACCTTGACGCCAAACTGAGAATTGCCATGCGGGCTGAGCTTTTGGAACTTCATCAGAGACTCAAGACAACGATTATTTACGTAACTCATGATCAATTGGAGGCAATGACTATGGGGAATCGAATTGTTGTCATGAAAGATGGTCTTATTCAGCAGGTGGATACACCGGATAGGGTCTACGATCACCCTATTAATAAATTTGTCGGTGGTTTTATTGGTTCGCCGTCAATGAATTTTATAAATTGTACCATAGAGCGGCAGGAGGGCGATTTGGTAGCGAAGACCCGGGGATTGGATCTTAAGATTCCCACTCAATTTGCTGAAAAGGCTGAAAAATATGCCGGTGATCAGGTGACTCTAGGAATCAGGCCTGAGCATTTGACGGATTCAACTAGTGTTCAAGATCCAGATCCGAAAAGCTGTTTTCGAGCGTCGATTAGAGTAATTGAAAGCGCAGGTTCGGAAAAACTGGTCCATATTCGTAATGAGGATGACACAATGGTCGCCAGACTCGACCCCCATGTCCAGTTGAGGATTGGTGACGTCATCGATTTTACCGCACGGATGGACTCGGCTCATATTTTTGATACCAATACCGGCGACACCATTTTTTAGCGATTTGGCTATTTAATGATCCGATAGCAGTCACACGGTGGTTTCAATTTTTCAACGACTGTCCATAGCACGGTTCGAAATTATCTGTGGAGATTACAATGGCGAAGATAACCATGGCGGAAATTTCAAAAATGGCCGGAGTTTCACTGGCCACCGTCTCGAGGACCATCCACTCTCCGCATCTTGTTCGCAAAGGGACCCGCGAGCGTGTCAATCAGGTAATGGAAAAAGTCAATTATGTCTATCATGCCACCGCCGGCGACCTATCCCGTAAGCGTTCATCGATTATAGGAGTGATCATCCCCACTGCTAAGAGCCTGGTCTTCTCATCAACTCTTCAAGCGATCCAGGAAGCTGCGCAACAGAATAATTTCTCACTAGTTGCTGGAAGTAGCAAATATGATATTGAAACAGAGCTTAGATTACTGCAGCAGTTCAAAGAAAGACGCTTGGCAGGTATTATTTTAACCGGCTTTGTCGTCGGCCAAAAGGATCTGATAAAAGAGCTGGTCAAAGGCGGTATGCCCTGCGTGGTTATTTGGGACAAACTGAAAGATCCGGATTTAAGCTATGTGGGTTTTGACAATTTTAAAGCAACCTTTACGATAACGGAGTATTTAATCAGTCTCAAGCATAAACGTATAGGCCTAATTGTCGGACCCTATACAAAGGTGGAGAGGGTAAAAAGGCGCTTGGAAGGATTCAAAGCTGCTCTTGAAGACCATGGACTTCGTTATGATCCCTCACTCGTTATTGAAAAGGAACCAACCCTTATCGATGGCAAAGAAGCCATGAGCCGGCTGCTTTCGTTACCAGTCAGACCAACGGCTGTGTTAGCAGCCAGCGATACGCTAGCGGTTGGAGCATTGGCTGCTGCCCGGGATATGAAGATTCGCATACCAGAGGATATTTCTGTCGCTGGCTTCGACGATATTGAGGTTGCCGCTTATTGCAATCCCCCTCTTACAACGGTGAGGGTGCCGGCATACGAAATTGGGCAAATTGCGTTTAAGATTCTCATGGATATCATCAAAAGCAACGGCAATCAGATACAACAGTATTGTCTGGACACGAGTGTTATCATCAGGGGATCATGTCGTGAATTGGATAACGATGTAATTGCTAAATTTTAGATTGGGCAGCCCCTAATGAAACGACAATGCGACGGTCAGTCTGAACGAACGGTAGTTCTTCGATAGGTAAAATTTTCGACAGACTGCCGATTAGGAGGTATGGAAATGAAAAAAATTGGAATTATCGGCACCGGTGTCATGGGGCTAACCGTCGCTGAAAAAATTATCGCTGCCGGTCACAACCTGACAGTTTACGATTTATCAGCGGATGCTGCTAAGAGAACTGAAAATTTTGGTGCACAAGTCGTTCAAACCCCCAAAGATGTAGGTCTAAATTCAGATATAGTTCTTCTCTTTTTACCCGGTCCAGTGGAGGTCATAGATTGTGTTTCATCCCCCGATGGGTTGTTAAACGGAATGCAGCCCGGCAGCATTATCGTTGACATGAGTACTTCCGATCCTGATGTTTCCGAAAAGGTATACAGGCTAGCAGAGAAAAAGGGGGTTGATTTTCTGGATGCCCCAGTGCTTGGCCGTCCCGCCACAATAGGGTATTGGGCTTTGCCTGTTGGTGGCAAAGAGGATGTAATTAAACGCTGTAAGCCGGTGTTTAAGATTTTTGCCGCACATGTTTTCCATGCTGGACCAGTCGGCGCTGGCCACAAAATCAAGCTACTCAATCAATTAATGTTTGGCGCTATTAATGCCATGACCGCAGAAATGATGGCCATCGCGGACAAAATAGGTATTGAACCCAGCCGACTATTTGAAATTATATCCGCCAGCAAAGCAGGGACGGTAAGCAATCTATTCAAAGAGCTGGGAAAACGGGTTGCTGATGGTAATTACGAAGATCCGACTTTCACGGTGAACTTGTTGATAAAGGATGTAAAACTAGCGGTTCAGATGGCTAAAGGCAACAATGCACCACCGCTGCTTGCCCGTACGGTTGAATTTATCAATGAAGTATCACAGGCCCAAGGACTGGGGAATAAAGATACCTCAATAATGTGGACTAGTTATCGTAGAATTTGGTCTGGTAAATAAGCTACCATTACTATTTCCTGCTAGCACGGTTAAAAAAATCCTTAGTGAAAAAAACGACCTGCCTTTGCGAGTAAATCCGTGATATGTAAACTAACTGGCAGACAATGCTACAGCTATCCTGAAATTTCTATCAATATATAGAAAATCCAACTTGCCTAATAGTGAGATATACCTATGCGATTGGAACCACATGGGCAATTGATGCAAAAAAATGGCAAACTGCCCGGTCCTGTGATCATTGGTGGGGTCGGCGGCAGCGGCACCCGAGTAGTGGCAGAGATCATAAGACAAGCAGGTTTTTATATTGGTGGCGACCTTGACTCAGCTAATGATAATCTTTGGTTTATACTACTTTTCAAACGCCCCCGATGGTTTCGCCGTGCGCGTCATGATAGAAATAATATCCTCACCGGTCTAAATCTGTTTTCAAAAGCGATGCTTGGCCAAGCCAATCCTGTTTGGCCTGAATTGCGATTTCTATTTCGAGCCGTGTTTGAAATCTCCATTTTCGGACACAACTATAAAGGCGATGGGCGAGGATTCTGGCCTTTTGTTAGAGCATGGAAAATGATCCAGAGAAAACAAAGAAAAACTATTATTAATGACCGGTGGGGATGGAAGGAGCCCAATTCCCATATTTATCTGGAATTCCTTGATTCCCATTTCAGCAATATCAAATACATACATACAATACGCCACGGGCTTGACATGGCATTCAGCGAAAATCAGCAACAATTGTATAACTGGGGCCCCATTTTGGGTCTTGAATTGCCTGAGTCAAAGTCCGATGAAGCAACTGCATCTTTAAAATACTGGATTAAGTCCAACAGACGTGTTGTGGAAATAGGCAAAAAACTTGGTGATCAGAAATTTATTACAGTTAACTTTGATCGGTTATGTTTGTCGCCGAAATCAGAAATTCAAAAAATTTTGTCGTTTCTGAATATTAAGCTCGACGCTGAAAATCTGGCGGCCTTGTATCGTATTCCAAAAAGACCTAAATCCTCTGGACGGTATAGAGAGCATAATATCAGCAAGTTCGACCCAGCTGATTTAGACGAATTAGAAAATCTGGGCTTCTCGATAAGTGCTGACGACCTATAATGCTCGATAAAGGCAATATCTTTCTTGCAGTCATCGAGCACAGTCAATTTATCAAAATGTTGGCACAACTCTAATCATTATTGGCAGGATGAAAATTGGTTCTTATTTTCTGTTTGACCATCATATTAGCGGTATTCTTTGGTCTCACTTTTCCCCAAACTGGAAATTATGCGGCGTATATTCCCCATATGATTGGGATAATGTTGTTTTTTAATTTCTTGGATGTAAAGATTCAAATCCGCCGATCTTATCCCTGGGTTTTACTTATCACTCTTTTTTTCTCCGCTGTAGTTATACCCGGATTTGTATATTATATTCTTTCTGTTGGTTTCATTGCACCCTATCGTATAGGGCTTCTTTTGGTGGCTTGTGCTCCCACCGGGATTACAGCACTGATTTTAGGCCGATATATCAAAGACAGTAACTATCAATTGGTGTTAAGCAATTTTTTTTTCACAAACTTCGGTTCTATGTTTTATATCCCGATTATTCTAAAATTTGTTCTCCGCGAATTCGTCAAGTTTGACACCCCTCCCTTAACTCTATTTGGACAGATGGCGCTTATTGTGATTTTGCCGTATATTCTGAGCCAAACCGTAGTGCGTTTTTTTCATCCGCAATGGTTAAACAAGCGCAAAGTTATCTCCAATGGATTTACACTGCTCTTGCTATTTTGTGCCATCATGGTCTCAATAGGAAAAGTCGCAGATCAATTAATATGGCAGGCAGATTCCATATGGCTTGCTATTTTGATATTGGGAATTTACCTAATACACGGTGGTCTGGGATACACCATTGGGTGGATTTGGAGAAATGCCGAGCTAAAGAAGACCTTGCCATTAATTTGTTCATCGAGGAATATTCAGTTGGTATTCGCCATCGCGGTTTTACATTTCTCCCCCTTAACCTATGTACCAATTATTATGGGAATTTTCTTCCATCATCTGACAAACGCCTTTTGGCTTTGGATCTTAGGCATTAATAAGCCACCTGTCCGCCTAGATTGAAATTTGTCCGGTGGTCTCTCTATAAACACAACGGTGGTTCAAAAAAAGATTTTCCCTTTGAGATGTAGTACCTGTTTGACTCATAAGATATATTTATCTACATCCTCTTTTCAATTGATACAAAATTGTTAAAATTGTGACCGGCACACGAACATAGTATATTTCAGAACTGTCACTTGTTTGCAAATTGCTCGTAGCCTCCGATTGTATATTGCATATGTAGACCTTCAATATTTTGCTGGTGCCCAAATTACTACGTGATGATCATATAAAAGGCACCTCCCATCGCAAAGCTAATTGCGATCTGTTACAGGTGGTTTGTCG